>NZ_JBEPAK010000127.1:0-20696 GCF_040298565.1 Kitasatospora sp. NPDC001539
TCTCCACCGCCCTGCTGCTGGAGCAGCCCGAGCAGATCGCCAGGTTGGCCGACCCGGCCGCGCTGCCCGGCGCGGTGGAGGAACTGCTGCGCCTGTGGAGGAACTCCTCCAGGCCGTGCCGGCCCAGCTCGCGGCCGAGACCGGAGCTCTTGTAACCGCCGAACGGCGCCAGCGGGTTGAACCGGCCGCCGTTCAGGTCGACCTGGCCGGTGTCGAGTCGGCGGGCGAAGGCGGCGGCGGTGTCGGTGTCCGCGGCCCAGACACCGCCCGCCAGGCCGTAGACGGTGCCGTTGGCGATCTCGGCGGCGTGGTCCTCGTCCCGGTACGGCAGGATCGACAGCACCGGGCCGAAGACCTCCTCCTGGGCCACCGCCATCTCCGGTGTCACGTCGGCGAGGACGGTCGGACGGACGTAGAAGCCGACCGGCAGCCCGGGCAGCGGATCGGGGCCGCCGACCACCAGCCGGGCACCCTCGGCGAGCGCGCCGTCCAGGTAGCCCCGCACCCGTTCGAGCTGCTTCGCGTTGACCAGCGGCCCGATCCTGGTCTGCGGATCGGCGGGGTCGCCCGGGACGTACTTCTCGGCGGCCTTGGCGGCGATCGCGACGGCCTCCTCGTACTGGTCCCGGTGCACCAGCAGCCGGGTCCAGGCACTGCACGTCTGGCCGGAGTTGGCGAAGACGTTGGCGACGTTCACGTTGACCGCACGGGTCAGGTCGGCGCCCGGCAGCACCACGTTCGCGGACTTGCCGCCCAGCTCCAGCGCGACCCGCTTCAGCCCGCGCCCGGCCGTCTCGGCGACCTGCCGGCCGACCGCGGTGGACCCGGTGAACGACAGCACGTCCACCTCCGGGTGGGCCGCGAGCGCCGCGCCCGCCACCGCGCCGGTACCGGTCACCAGGTTGAACACCCCGGCGGGGAAGCCGGCTTCGTCCACCAGCCGGGCGAACAGCCGGGCCACCAACGGGGTGTCCTCGGCCGGCTTGAGGACCACCGGGCAACCGGCCGCCAACGCCGGGACGACCTTCGCCGTGATCTGGTGCAGCGGGTAGTTCCACGGCGTGATGGCGGCGACCACCCCGGCCGGCTCGGCGAGCACCACCGAGTTGCCGATCCGCTCCTCGAAGCGGTGCTCGGCCAGCAGGGTCAGGTAGGAGCTGGTCACGGCCAGCGGCAGTCCGGCGTGCACGGCCCCGGCGAAGCCGACCGGGGCGCCCAGTTCGGCGACCACGGTCGAGGTGATCTCCGCCTGGGCGGCGGCGATCCCGTCCCGCAGCCGGGTCAGCAGTGCCAGCCGCTCCTCGCGGGTGGTGGCGCCCCAGGCCCGCGCCGCCCGGCGGGCCGCCGACACCGCGGCGTCGACGTCGGTCGCCCCGCCCGCCGCCACGGTGGCGAGCACCTGCTCGGTCGCCGGGTTGAGCACGGCGATCGACCCCGGGTCCCCGGAGGGCCGCCAGGCGCCGTCGATGTACTGGTCGCCGTACTCCGCGTACTCCTGCACGGATCGTCCTCTCAGCTGGTCAGCGGCTGCGACGAGCAGCGCGGGCCGAAGGAGCCGCGCTGGTCGACGTTCAGTCAAGGCGGCCGAACGGCCGTGCGCAAGAGCCGGTCCCGCCGCGCCCGCCGGACGCTCACCCGTGGGCGAACCGCGCGGTGTACTCGTCGAACGGTTCGATCCCGACCTCCGCCCGGCGTTCGTCCAGCCGCTCCGGGGCCTCGCACGGCCACGGCACCGGGCGGCCGTCGGCGACCGCGCCGATCTGCGTGCCGTAGCGCTGCTCGCGTCCCTCGTTGACGGCCAGCCGGTCCTCCAGGAAGGCCAGGTCCCGGGCGCTCGCCGCGCCGCTCGCCACGGCCTCGGTCATCAGGGCCACCGCCCGCCGCTGGACGTCCAGTTGACGGTCGGCGTGCTGGGCGATCAGCCAGGCCGCCCGGGCGGCCTCGGCGCCGACGCTCCGCTCGGTCGGCCAGCCGTGCTCGGCCATGATCTCCGCCAGCCGGTCCCCGTGCCGGGCGGTGAGCCGGCGCCAGCGCGCCTGTTCGGCCGGATCGGGGCTGTTCGCCAGCCGGGCGTGGGCACCGTCCGCCGCCATCATCGCCGTCAACTCCGCCGCCAGGGCGAGGTCCTGGGCGTTGGTCTCGTCCCGCTGCGCTTCGGTCACGTCCATCCGCTCCTCGCTTCCGGGCCCCGGTCGGGCCGCCCGCCACCACCGTAGGCGCGGAGATCGCGACGAAGATCGTCCCCGGGGCGGGTGACAGCGCGCAGTCGGCGGGACACCATGGACGTACACCGGTCGCCGCAGCCGCCATGCCGTGTTCCTCTCCGGCCGGCCGGCGACGGGGCCGGCGACACGTCTGTCCGGAAGCCGCGACGGGCCGGGGGAGCCGCGTAGATTGCAGCGGACCGGGTGGTGGGGCCTACTGTCGACGGTGGGGCGACTCGCACACGGCCGGTGATCCGGCGCGTTCCCGCGGGCCGGGACGGGCCGCCGCCACCGCGCCGAGACGTGGGTCGAGTTCCGCAGGCCACCCTTACCCGGAGGAGCATCCCGTGACCGACACAGCGTTGAGGGACGAGTCCCGGCAGCCCGCCGAACCGGCGGTGCTGGAGGACGTCCCCGGGTGGTTCTGGGACCACGACCGGCACTCCTTCGACTGGTTCCTGGGGCGCCAGGAGAAGCAGGGCGTCACCGGCGACCTGCTGGAGATGGGCGCCTACCTGGGCCGCAGCGCCATCGTGATCGGCGAGCACCTCCAGCCGGGCGAGACGTTCACCGTCTGCGACCTCTTCGACTCGGACGCGCCCGACGAGGAGAACTCCGAGGAGATGGCCACCTCCTACCGGAGGACGCTCACCCGCTCGGCCTTCGAGTGCAACTACCTGGCCTTTCACGACGAACTGCCGGAGATCATCCAGGCACCGACCTCCGTCCTCGCCGGCGGGCGGATCCCGGCCGGCGCGTACCGCTTCGTCCACATCGACGCCTCGCACCTCTACGAGCACGTGGTGGGCGACCTCGACGTGGCCCGGACCGCGCTGCAACCGCAGGGCGTGGTGGTGCTGGACGACTACCGCTCCCAGCACACCCCCGGGGTGGCCGCCGCGACCTGGGAGGCGGTGTTCAACCGCGGCCTCAACCCGATCATGCTCACCGAGTGCAAGTTCTACGGCACCTGGGGTGATCCGGAGCCGTTCCAACGCGAGCTGCTCGATCGGGTGGACCTCGCGGCCGGCTGCCACCTGAGCGCCGAGACCCTCAACGGCCGGCAGCTGCTGCGGATGACCGGCAGCTCGGAGGGCATCCGGCCGTTCCGCGGCTCCCGCCACCAGGCGCGACTGGCCGCCGAGGCCGCCGCGCGCTCGGCGGAGGAGGCCCGCCGGAACGCCCGTGCCCGCCAGGACGAGGCGGCGCTCGACCTCGCGGCCCGCCGGGCCCGCGCCGCCGAGGCGCGCCGCCCGGTCAACGTCGCCAAGCGCGCCGCCCGCGACCTGCTCCCGCCGGTCGTCACGTCCGCCATCCGCCGCGCCCGCCGGCGCTGACCGCCGACGGCCGGCGGATCCCGCACCCGTGGGTCGAACGCCGCCGTCCGCCCTCCTGCCTCCGGAACGCCGAAGAGCCGGTCGGAAACCCCGACCGGCCCTTCGATCCCGCTGCGCGCGCTCAGGCCCGCGAAGGCTCCGCGGCCCCGGCGCCCTCCGCCGCACCGGACGCTGCCGCGGCCTCCTCGGCCGCCAGCTCCCGGCGCACGTCGTCCAGCGAGGGGTTGTTCCAGGCGCTGGCGACACCCCAGTAGTAGAAGGCCAGACCGATCACGGCGACGATCAGCAGGTCCCAGCCCTCGGGCAGGTAGCCCTGGCCGCCGAAGTCGGTGCTGCCGGCCCAGGAGATCCCGGCCATCACGAACAGGTAGGCGACCATCCAGGCGCCCGCCTTCAGGTGCGGCTTCAGCTCGACGAACGGCTTGCGCAGCTCGTACCAGGCCCAGATCGGCAGGCCGGCGGCCATCAGCAGGATGACCTTGCCGGTGAGCGGCCAACGGGCCCAGTAGAGGACCAGCGAGCCGAAGACCATGGCGACCGGCGCGATCACCGGCATGGCCCGCAGCCGGACCGGCCGCTTCAGGTCCGGGGCGAGGCGGCGCAGCGCCATCACGGCGACCGGGCCGGTGATGTACGAGATCACGGTGGCCACCGAGACGATCTCGGCGAGCGAGCCCCAGCCGCGGAAGACCGCGAGGAACAGGAAGGCCACCACCAGGTTCAGCACCAGCGCCGGACGCGGGATGCCGGTCTTGGCGTCGACCTTGCCGAACACCTTCGGCAGGTGGCCGTTCTCCTGGACGCCGTGGATCATGCGCGAGGTGGTCGCGGCGTAGATCATGCCGGTGCCGGAGGGCGAGATGAAGGCGTCCGCGTACAGCAGGACGGCCAGCCAGTTCAGGCCCCAGGCGATGGCCAGGTCGGCCAGCGGCGAGGTGTAGGCGAGGCTGCTCCAGCCCTTGGACAGGTCGCCGCTCGGGATCGCGCCCAGGAAGGCGATCTGCAGCGCGACGTAGATCACCAGGGCGATCAGGATCGAGCCGATGACGGCCTTCGGCAGCGACTTGCCCGGGTCACGGGCCTCGCCGGCCAGGTTGAGCGGGGACTGGAAGCCGTTGAAGGCCCAGACGATGCCGGAGACCGCCACGGCGGTGAAGACCGCGCTCCAGCCGTTCGGCGCGAAGCCGCCGTGGTCGGTGAAGTGGGCGGAGTCGAAGTGCGCGAACAGCAGCGCGCCGGCGGTCAGCGTCGGCACGACGACCTTGAAGACGGTGATCGCCGTGTTGGTCTTGGCGAAGAGCGTGATGGCGAACCAGTTCAGCGCGAAGTAGACGATCAGCAGGACGCTGGCGAGCGCCACACCGCTGACGCTGAGTTCCTGGCCGTCGTACAGCCCCTTGGCCCAGCCGAAGTGCCAGGAGCTCATGTACTGCACCGAGGCGGTGGCCTCACCCGGGATGACCGAGACGATGGCGATCCAGTTGGCCCAGGCGGCCAGGTAGCCGGCCAGCGAGCCGTGCGAGTACTGGCCGTACCGGACCATGCCGCCGGCCTTGGGGAACATCGAGCCCAGCTCGCTGTAGGTGAGGGCGATGGTCAGCGCCACGGCGGCGCCGATCACCCAGGCCAGGATCGAGGCGGGGCCGGCCAGCTTGGCCGCCCGCTCGGCACCGAACAACCAGCCGGAACCGATGATCGACCCCAGCCCGACCGCGGTCAGGCTGATGGTGCCGAGCGATCGGCGGTAGTTCTGATGTGATGCCGTCGACGATCGGGGCTCACTCAACGTATCGGTCCTCTCGCTCGGGGTTCATCGGGTGGTGTCGGAGCTTTTACGGTTTTGAGTCGGTATTCCGGACAAACCCCAGAAGCCTATGGGCCTAAATGGGGCGAATACCTCAGGGGAAGCTCAAGCCGCCCGATCGTTGCCATCTCGTGTCCGGTTTCCGGACGGGACGGCCCGTGTGGCGAGACCTGCGCCACACCGCGACGGGCGGTGGATCGGCCCGCCGCCGGGGGAGAGCCGGGGCGAACCGGGGCCGGGCCGGGGCCGGCCCCGGTGGCCGCCGCCGGTCAGCACCCGGGCGGGGCCGGGAAAAGGAAATTCCCCGCGGGTTCCTTTCGGATCCCACGGGGAATTCGGCTGTGTCCGAGGGGGGACTTGAACCCCCACGCCCGATAAAGGGCACTAGCACCTCAAGCTAGCGCGTCTGCCATTCCGCCACCCGGACGGGGTGTGTGCTCCGGGGGAGTTTCTCTCGCCCCCTCGGCGACAGAGAGAACATTACCAGGGTTCTGGAGTGCTTCTCACCTGCGTTTCCTCGTCCCCGGCGGCGGCAGCGCCCCGCCTGTCGAACCGGTCCGCGGCCTGCGGGGCTCCCGGGCCGCGGCCGACGGGCCCGCCCGTCCCCTGGCCGACGGGGACGTGCCGCCGGGCCGGACCGGCCGGCGTGGCCGGCACGGCTCGCCGGACTGCTCGAACGGCGGCCGAAAGCGGCGGTGAGCGCCAAGCGAGCGGTCGGTTTCGACTCCGCATGCGATCGCCATCGGTCCGAATCGATCCGACACGGGCAAGTTGTCGCCGGTGCCACGCCTGCGCCGACCGCTCTCCTAGCCTCTGGGGACCGAGGGCGCCATGAGCGGATCGCCTGATTCCCGGGTCGCGGACTGAAGGGCGGCTGAACGTGGAGCAGAGCAGCGGAACGACGGAGGCCGAGCCGAGACGCGGCGGCCACAACGGCCCCGCCGAGGGGGTCTGGCGCTTCCGGGTGCCCGCCGAGGGGGCCTCCGTGCCGCGGACCCGCCACGCGGTACGGGACCGGCTGCTGGCCCAGGGCATGACCGGCGTCCGCTACCAGGAGCTGGTGGACGACCTGCTGCTGATCGTCTCCGAGCTGGTCAGCAACGCGGTGACGCACGCCGCCGAGCTCTCACCCGAGGTGACCACGGAGCTGTCGGTGCGGCGGGGCTGGGTGCGGGTGTCCGTCGAGGACGGCGACCCGTACCGGCCCAAGGCGCTGGAGTCCGACACCGGCCGCACCGGCGGCCGCGGCCTGCTGCTGGTGAAGAGCGTCACCCTGCAGGCCGGCGGGGTGTGCGACGTCGAACGCACGGGGGAGGGCGGCAAGGTCATCTGGGCGTCGCTGCCCGTCCCCCCGGAGCCGGCGCCCTGACGGCCACCCGCGAGGGGGTACGGCCGCCGGCCCGGCGCCCGGCGGGAGCGCCCGCCGGAGCGGGACCTCCGGCGCCCGGCGCGGCGCGCCACGCCCGGCCGGAGCAGACGCCTCCCGCGACGGCCCTACCAGTCCCGCCCGGCGATCTCCCGGATCCCCGGCAGCGCCGCGTCGAAGACCGTCTCGAACCACACCGAGAACGGCCGCTCGGCCCGCAGCTCCCGCAGTTCCTGCGCGGTCACGAAGGCGTGGTCGTCCACCTCGTCCGGGTTGGCCTCGACCGGCGCGGTGACCAGGCCCACGAAGAGGTGGTTCCACTCCCGCTCGATCAGGCCGGAGGCCTCGTCCGGCAGGTCGTAGCGGACCGTCCCCGCCTCGCAGAGCAGCGCCGGTGCGACGCCCAGTTCCTCGGCGGTGCGCCGGGCGGCGGCGACGAACGGCGGCTCGTCCGGGTACGGGTGCCCGCAGCAGGTGTTCGACCAGACGCCGGGGGAGTGGTACTTGCCGAGGGCGCGGCGCTGCAGCAGCATCCGGCCCTGGCGGTCGAAGAGGAACACCGAGAAGGCCCGGTGCAGCCGGCCCGGCTGCTGGTGGGCCCAGAGCTTCTCGGCGGTACCGATCGTGACGCCCTCGTCGTCGACCAGCTCCAGCAGGATCTCGGTGCCCGCAGGGGTGCCCGCAGGGGTGGTGGACAGGCCCCGCGGGTCGACCGCCACGTCTGTCTCCACGTTGAGACCGGTGTCGATCTCGGCGTCGAAGTGGGTCGGTTCGGTCGGCAGACTCTGGGGCATGAGGCCTCTTTCGGGAGCGTGAGCAACGGGAGCATCGGGTGCGTCGTGTGCACCGGGCGGAGTGCAGAGGACACAGCGGGGGTACCGGCGCCGGCGTCGGGCTCCAGTCTGCCGTATGGGTGGCGGTCGGAAAGGGTCCCACGCACAACCGGGCGGATCATGACCCGGAGGAGTTCCGATCCGGGCGTGGAAGGTCCCGGGACCTCCCCGGAAGGGTCATTCCGTTCGCAGAACCGTTCGGAACGCGTTCGGTGGGTGTTCGATCACGGCACTGCCACCCCGCCGTCACCTGACCGCCACCGGGCTCGTTCGGGCGGATCGTCCGGGTCGCCTACCATCACTAGCGACACGCTGCCCGGATCTGTGCCGGTCCGGCGCGCCGCCGCCGGGCCCGGTCCGACACCGCTCCGGCGCACCGCAGCGCCGCCGGCCCGTCGGCACATCCCGCGCGCACAGCTCGACGCACGACGGATCAGGAGACCCCGCATGATCGGCCTCGTTCTGGCAGCCGGCGCCGGCCGCCGGCTGCGCCCGTACACCGACACCCTGCCCAAGGCGCTGGTGCCGGTCGACGGGGAGCGGACCGTCCTGGACCTCACCCTGGGCAACTTCGCCGAGGTCGGACTGCGCGAGGCGGCGATCGTCGTCGGCTACCGCAAGGAGGCGGTGTACGACCGCAAGGACGCGCTGGAGCGCGCGTACGGCGTCAAGCTGCACCTGGTCGAGAACGACAAGGCCGAGGAGTGGAACAACGCCTACTCGCTCTGGTGCGCCCGCGAGCTGTTCTCCGAGGGCCTGCTGCTGGCCAACGGCGACACCGTCCACCCGGCCTCCGTCCAGCGCACCGTGCTGGAGGGGAACCGGCGACTCGTCGAGGAGGGCCGGGCCCCCGGCGTGCTCCTCGCCCTCGACACGGTGAAGAAGCTCGCCGACGAGGAGATGAAGGTCGTCGTCGACCCGGTCGCCGGCATGCGCCGGATCACCAAGCTGATGGACCCGGCCGAGGCGACCGGCGAGTACATCGGCGTCACGGTGATCAACCCCGCCGCCGCCGCCGACCTGACCGACGCGCTGCGCGCCACCTACGAGCGCGACCCGCAGCTGTACTACGAGGACGGCTACCAGGAGATGGTCGACCGGGGCCTGCGGATCGACGTCCAGCCGATCGGCGAGGTGTCCTGGGTCGAGGTCGACAACCACGACGACCTGGCGAAGGCGCGGGAGATCGCGTGCCAGTACTGACCCGACTGGTCCCCTCGCCGCTGTTCGCGGAGATCCGCCCGGGCGCGCTGGACGCGCTCGGCGGCATCCTCGCGGACCAGCGGCTGTCGGCCTCGGGTCGGATCGCGGTGGCGATCAGCAACGGCTCGGGGGCCGCCATGCGGGAGCGCCTGGAGCCCGCGCTGCCCGGCGCCGACTGGTACAACGTGGACGACGGCAGCCTCGACAGCGCGGTGCGCTTCGCCGAGGAGATGCGCGGCAAGCACTACGACGCGGTCGTCGGCCTCGGCGGCGGCAAGATCATCGACGCGGCCAAGTACGCCGCCGCCCGGGTCGGCCTGCCCGTGGTCGCGGTCGCCACCAACCTCGCCCACGACGGCATCTGCTCGCCGGTCTCCACCCTCGACAACGACGCCGGCCGGGGCTCCTACGGGGTGCCCAGCCCGATCGGCATCATCGTCGACCTGGACGTGATCCGGCAGGCGCCCCCGCGCTTCGTGGCGGCCGGCGTCGGGGACGTCGTCTCGAACATCTCCGCCTGCGCGGACTGGGAGTTGTCGCACGCCGTCACCGGCGAACCGGTGGACGGGCTGGCCGTGGCGATGGCCCGCTCGGCGGGCGAGAACCTGCTGCGGCACCCGGGGAACACGCAGGACCAGGACCTCCTGACGGCCCTCGCGGAAGCCCTGGTACTGTCCGGCATCGCGATGAACATCGCAGGCAGCACCCGGCCCTCCTCGGGTGCCTGTCACGAGATCTCGCACGCCCTGGACGTGCTGTACCCCAAGCGTTCCGCCCAGCACGGCGAACAGGTGGGCCTCGGCGCAGCGTTCGCCAGCTTCCTGCGGGGCGAGCGCGAGCTGACCGGTCTGATCGTGGAACGCCTGGCGAGCCACGGGCTGCCGGTGACCGCAGCTCAGATCGGCTTCACCGAAGCGGAGTTCACGGAGGCGGTGCACTACGCTCCGAACACCCGCCCCGGGCGCTTCACCATCCTGGAACACCTCGACCTCTCCCCCTCCGCAATCAGGGACGCGTACGCCGACTATGTCCAAGCCGTCAACAGCTGACCCCTCCACCGCGGGCGCGCGGCCCCCGGTGGACCTGACCCGCCGGCCCTCGATCGAGGAACTGCGCGCGGTGATCCACCCCGAGGGCATGCTCCAGCGCCGCAGCGCCGAGCACTGGGCCGGACGCCTGTACATGCGGAAGATCTCGCTGCGGATCACCCGCGTGCTGTCCACCATGACGGCGATCACGCCCAACGGCCTGACGTACCTGATGATGTTCACCGGCATCCTGGCCGGTGCCGCGCTGGTCGTCCCCGGCATCGCCGGGGCGGTCCTGGGCGCCCTGCTGATCCAGGTCTACCTGCTGCTGGACTGCGTGGACGGCGAGGTCGCCCGCTGGCGCCGGCAGACCTCGCTCACCGGCGTCTACCTGGACCGGGTCGGCCACTACATGTCCGAGGCAGCGCTGCTGACCGGCCTCGGCCTGCGCGCCACCGACCTGCTGCACCGCGAGGGCCACGGCTCCCACTGGGAGTGGGCGTTCCTGGGCACGCTGGCCGCCCTCGGCGCCATCCTGATCAAGTCCGAGACGGACCTGGTGGACGTGGCCCGGGCCCGCAGCGGCATGACGGCCGTCGAGGACAGCGCCTCGGTGCCGCGCTCGTCCTCGGTCGCCAAGGCCCGCCGCGCGGCGTCCTTCCTGAAGTTCCACCGCCTGGTCGGCGCGGTCGAGGCCTCGCTGTTCATCCTGGCGGCCGGGATCGCCGACGCCGTCCACGGCGGGCTGTTCCTCACCCGGCTCGCGGTCGTGGTGCTGGCGGCGATCGCCATGCTGCAGACCGTGCTCCACCTGTTGAGCATCGTCCTTTCGAGCAGGTTGCGATGACCACTTCCACCACCCCCGCGACGTCCGGCCCGGCCACCGCGGCGGAGCGCTTCCGCCTCGGCGCCGTCGTCATCACGATGGGCAACCGCCCCGCCGAGCTGGCCGCCCTGATCGAGTCCGTCCGCGCCCAGGAGGGCCCGGCCGTCGAGATCGCCGTGGTCGGCCAGGGCGCCGAGCTGCCCCCGCTGCCGGAGGGCGTGCGCAGCGTCGTGCTGCCGGAGAACCTCGGCATCCCGGGCGGGCGCAACGTCGGCATCGAGCTGTTCGGGCCCAACGGCCGGGACGTGGACGCCGTGCTCTTCCTGGACGACGACGGGCTGCTGCCGCGCACCGACTCGGCCCGGCTGCTGCGCGAGGCCTTCACGGCCGATCCGGAGCTGGGCATCGTCTCGTTCCGGATCGAGGACCCGGACACCGGGGTCACCCAGCGCCGGCACGTCCCCCGGCTGCGCGCCAGCGACCCGATGCGCTCCTCCCGGGTGACCACCTTCCTGGGCGGCGCGAGCGCGGTGCGCTGCACGGTGTTCGAGCAGGCCGGGCAGCTGCCCGCCGAGTTCTTCTACGCCCACGAGGAGACCGACCTCGCGTGGCGCGCGCTGGACGCGGGCTGGGCCATCGACTACCGGGCGGACGTGGTGCTGCACCACCCGGCCACCTCGCCGGCCCGGCACGCCGCCTACTTCCACAACGTGGCCCGTAACAGGGTCTGGCTCGCGAGGCGGAACCTTCCGGCCCCGTTGGTGCCTCTCTATCTGGGAACCTGGTTCCTGCTGACCCTGGCCCGACGTCCCTCCGCCGAGGGACTGAAGGCCTGGCTCGGCGGTTTCCGGGCGGGCTTCCGCGAGCCCTGCGGTCAGCGGAGGCCCATGCGATGGCGTACCGTCTGGCGACTGACCAAGATGGGACGACCTCCGATCATCTGATTTGATCAGGTGTTCGATCGCCACGGCCGGTGACCACTTACCGGCCGGACTCCCCCCGTGATCCCTGTGGATCCCCATCGGCGCAAGGCCGGCGGACCCCCCGCCGACCGGCCGCCCCGACCGATCCCGCGTGAAGGACGAATGTGTCGACAGTGAGTGAACCCGTCAGCCTCTCAGCCCCGACGGGGGCGGACGCGGGCCTGACCCCCAAGCAGCTTGCGGACAAGTACGGGCTGTCGGTGAGCGGTGCCCGGCCGGGTCTGTTCGCGTACACCAAGCAGCTCTGGGCCCGGCGCCACTTCATCTGGGCGTTCGCCACCGCCCGCCTGGTGGCCCAGTACACGGACGCCAAGCTGGGCCAGCTGTGGCAGGTCGTGACCCCGCTGCTCAACTGCGGCGTGTTCTACCTGGTCTTCGGCATCATCCTGAAGAGCAAGGACAACTTCCCGCCGAACACCTACATCGCGTGGCTGTGCATCGGCGTCTTCGTCTTCCAGTTCACCCAGAACGCGGTGCAGTCCGGCACCCGGGCGATCTCCGACAACCTCGGCCTGATCCGCGCGCTGCACTTCCCGCGGGCCAGCCTCCCGATCGCCTTCACGGTGATCCAGCTCCAGCAGCTGCTGATCTCGATGATCGTCCTGGTCGTCACCGTGCTGGCGGCCGGCATCACCCCGGGGCGGACCTGGCTGCTGATCATCCCGGCGCTGTTCCTGCAGACCCTCTTCAACACCGGCGTCTCGCTGATCTTCGCCCGGATCGGCTCCAAGACCAGTGACATCTCCCAGCTGATCCCGTTCGTGATGCGCGCCTGGATGTTCCTGTCCGGCGTGATGTTCAGCATCCAGGACAAGATCCAGACCTGGCCGCACTACATCCAGACGATCATGGCCCTCAACCCGGCCTCGGTCTACATGGACCTGCTCCGGCACGCCTTCGCGCCGGTCATCTACAACAAGCACCTGTCGGCCCACCAGACCCTCCCGCCGCACCAGTGGGCGTACGGCGTCGCCTGGGGTGTCGGGATGTTCGTGATCGGATACGTCTTCTTCTGGAAGGCCGAGGAGGAGTACGGCCGTGGCTGACACCGACCTGAGCAAGCGCGACACGATCGTGGACACCAAGGTGGCCCGCGAGCCCACCGTCGTCGTCGACGACGTGCACATCGTCTACCGGGTGCACGGCGCCGGCTCCGGCAAGGGCAGCGCCACCTCGGCGCTGAGCCGCATCATCAGCCGCAAGCGCGCCGCCGGCGTGCGCGAGGTCCACGCCGTGAAGGGCATCAGCTTCACCGCGTACAAGGGCGAGGCGATCGGTCTGATCGGCTCCAACGGCTCCGGCAAGTCGACCATGCTGGCCGCCATCGCCGGCCTGCTGCCGACCGAGAAGGGCGGCATCTACACCAACGGCCAGCCGTCCCTGCTGGGCGTCAACGCGGCCCTGATGAACGAGCTCACCGGCGAGCGCAACGTCATCCTGGGCTGCCTGGCGATGGGCATGACCCCGGCCCAGGTGAAGGCGCGCTACCAGGAGATCGTCGACTTCTCCGGCATCAACGACAAGGGCGACTTCATCTCCCTGCCGATGCGCACCTACTCCTCCGGCATGGGTGCCCGCCTGCGCTTCTCGATCGCCGCCGCCAAGACCCACGACGTGCTGCTGATCGACGAGGCCCTGGCCACCGGTGACCAGGCCTTCCAGCAGCGCAGCAAGCGCCGCATCGACGAGCTGCGCGGCTCGGCCGGTACGGTCTTCCTGGTCAGCCACGACAACAACTCGATCCGCGAGGTCTGCGAGCGGACCATCTGGATCGAGGCCGGCGAGCTGGTCATGGACGGTCCGACCGACGAGGTCGTCGGCCGCTACGAGCGCGGCGAGCGCCCGTAGCGCCGCACCGGAATCCGCCGGCGGTGGAGGGCCGGCCCCGGAATACTCCGGAGCCGGCCCTTCGGCGTGCGTGCCTGCGGTCCCCCGGGTGGCCCGCCGCCGCGGGGGTGAGCGCCACCGCCGCCGGGCGGGGCGCTCTTCTCGGGCGCGGCCCGTGGTGTCAGGCTGTAAGGCGCGGGGGTGGTGTGCCGTACGTGACGCCCGCGCTCGGACGCGTGTCCGAGTCGGACCGGTGGTACCCAGCGGTGTAGAACGGGGGAGTGACTGCAGTGTCGGCTTCGGCCCAGCCCAGAGATACGCCGGTGGACCCTTCCGTGGGACAGACCCTGGAGAAGGCGGGCGCGGAGAACTTCCCGGTCGCCCCGTTCTTCGTGCCCCCGGCCTGGCGCGAGGACCTGATGAGGGTCTACGGCTTCGCCCGGCTGGTCGACGACACCGGCGACGGCGACCTGGCCGACCCGGCCGGCACCGCCGCCCTGCTCGGGGTCGACCAGCCGCCCCCCGCCACCCCTTCGGACCAGCCGGGCCCGCCGACTCCGCAGGAGGTCGCCTTCCGGCTCGCCCTGCTCGACGGGCTGGAGCGCGACCTCGACCGGGTCTTCGAGACCGCCCTGCACGGCGGCGGCGCGGACCGGCCCCGCCATCCGCTGCTGCGCGCGCTGGTCCCGATGGTCGAGCGGCGGGGCCTCACGCCCGAGCCGTTCCGCCGTCTGATCGAGGCCAACCGGGTGGACCAGACCACCGCCCGCTACGCCACCTACGACGACCTGATCGGCTACTGCACGCTCTCCGCCGACCCGGTCGGCCGCCTGGTGCTGGCCATCGCGGGCACCTCCACCCCCGAGCGGATCGCGCTGTCGGACGCGGTCTGCAGCGGCCTCCAAGTGGTCGAGCACGTGCAGGACGTGGCCGAGGACCTGTCCCGCGGCCGGATCTACCTGCCCACCGAGGACCTGGACCGCTTCGGCGTCACCGAGGCCGACCTCGCCGCCCCGAGCGCGAACGGAGCGGTGCGGGAACTGATCGCCTTCGAGGTCGAACGGGCCCGTACCCTGCTCCACCGCGGCGCACCTCTGGTAGGTACGGTTCGGGGGAGGCTTCGACTGCTCCTGGCGGGATTCACCGCCGGCGGTTACGCGGCCCTGGCGGCCGTCGAGGACGCCGGGTACGACGTGCTCGCCCGGCGGGCGAAGCCGGACAAGCGCCGCCTCGCAGCGAAGGCGGCGGCCATCTTCGCGAAGGGAAGGTGAACGCCCGAGTGGCGGCATCACCACTGGCGTCGGCCCAGGTCATGGCCGCGTACCGGTACTGCGAGGCAATCACCGGCATGCAGGCGCGCAACTTCAGCTACGGCATCCGACTGCTGCCCGAGCCCAAGCGGCTGGCCATGTCGGCCCTGTACGCCCTGGCCCGCCGGGTGGACGACATCGGCGACGGCGACCTCCCGGACGACCGCAAGGCCGAGGCGCTGCTGCGCACCCGGGAGCTGGTGGACGAGGTCCGCTCCGGGGTGGTCGCCGAGGACGACACCGACCCGATCAAGGTCGCGCTGGCCGACGCGGCCCGGCGCTTCCCGATCCCGCTCGGCGGCTTCGACGAGCTGATCGACGGCGTGGAGATGGACCTCAAGGGCGCCGAGTACCAGACGTACGAGGAGCTGAAGGTCTACTGCCGCTGCGTGGCCGGGGCGATCGGCCGGCTCTCGCTGGGCGTGTACGGCTGCGAGGACCCGGAGCTCGGGGCCCGGTACGCGGACACCCTGGGCCTGGCCCTGCAGCTCACCAACATCCTGCGCGACCTGCGCGAGGACGCCCTGAACGGCCGCACCTACCTGCCCACCGAGGACCTCGTCCGGTTCGGCTGCGAGCAGGGCTTCGCGCTGTCCAAGCCGCCGGTCGGCGCCGACTTCACCGGGCTGGTGACCTTCGAGGCGGCCCGCGCCCAGGCCGCGTTCGAGGAGGGCCTGCGGCTGCTGCCGATGCTCGACCGACGCAGCCGGGCCTGCACCGCCGCGATGGCCGGGATCTACCACCGGCTGCTCGGCCGGATCGCCGCCGACCCGGAGTCGGTGCTGCGCGGCCGGGTGTCGCTGCCGGGCTGGGAGAAGGCGTACGTGGCGCTTTCCGGGCTCGCCGGGGGGCGTTCTTGATTCTTGCCACAGTTCTGTCACGCTGTGTCAGCGGGGAATCACATCCGGGTAGAGCCGTGTTGACCACGTTGACCACGACCGCGCCGACGACGACGGCGCCGACCGACGGCATGCCGGGTACGGCGATCGCCGCGCGGTCCAGCGACTTCGAGGGGGAGGGCCGATGACCGGGCGAGCCGATGCCGCGCGCCCGGCCGCCGTGGTGGTCGGCGGCGGCCTGGCCGGCATCACCGCCGCGCTGCGACTGGCCGAGGCCGGTCACGACGTCACCCTGGCCGAGGGGCGCCCCCGGCTCGGCGGCCTGGCCTTCTCCTTCCAGCGCGGCGAGCTGACCGTCGACAACGGCCAGCACGTCTTCCTGCGCTGCTGCACCGCCTACCGCGGCCTGCTGGAGCGCCTCGGCGCGACCCGGATGACCCACCTCCAGGACCGCCTGGACGTCCCGGTGCTCTCGGTCACCGGCCCGGACACGGCCCCGGTGCGCACCCTCGGCCGGCTGCGCCGGGCCGGCCTGCCCGTCCCGCTCCACCTGGCCGCCAGCCTCGCCCGCTACCCGCACCTGTCGCCGGCCGACCGCGCCCGGGTGGTCCGCGGCGCGCTCGCCCTCAAGGGCCTGGACCTCGACGATCCGGCGCTGGACCGGCTGTCCTTCGGCGAGTGGCTGCGCCGCAACGGGCAGAACGAGGCCACCACGGCCGCGCTGTGGGACCTGGTCGGCGTCGCCACCCTGAACGCCCGGGCCGACCAGGTGTCGCTGGCCCTCGCCGCCAAGGTGTTCAAGACCGGTCTGCTCTCAGACCCGGGCGCCGCCGACATCGGCATCGCCGCGGTCCCGCTCGGCGTGATCCACCACGACCGGGCGCTCGCCGAACTCGAGCGTGCCGGCGTGCACGTGCGGCTGCGCGCCCGGGTCGCGGAACTCAAGCCCGCCACGCCCCAACACGCCGTCCGGCTGGAGGGCGGTGAGCTGCTCACCGCGGACACCGTCGTGCTGGCCGGCGCCCAGGACACCGCAGCCGACCTGCTGCCGCCCGGCGCCGTGTCCCAGCGGCCGGCCGACTTCGGCACCGCCCCGATCCTCAACGTCCACGTGGTCTACGACCGCAGGGTGCTGCGCCGGCCCTTCTTCGCCGCGCTCGGCTCCCCGGTCCAGTGGGTGTTCGACCGCACCACCCACTCCGGCCTGGCCGGCACCTCCCTGGGCCGGGCCCACCCCGGCGCCCAGTACCTCGCGCTCTCGCAGTCCGCCGTCCAGGACGAGATCGACCTGCCGGTCGCCGAACTGCGCCGCCGCTACCTGCCCGAGCTGGCCCGGCTGCTGCCGGCCGCCGCAGGCGCCGAGGTGCTGGACTTCTTCGTCACCAGGGAGCGCACCGCCACCTTCGACGGCGCCCCCGGCACCGCCGCACTGCGCCCCGCGGCCGCGACGGCCGTCCCGGGCCTGCTGCTGGCCGGCTCGTGGACGGCCACCGGCTGGCCCGCGACGATGGAGGGCGCCGTGCGCAGCGGCCACGCGGCCGCCGACGCCGCGCTCGCCGCGGCGGGCGCCCGGGTGCCGGTGGACCGCGGCGACGGGAGGTGGCCCAGGTGACGGCGGGCCCCTCGGCCGGAGAGCCCGCCAGAGCCGGCGGGCGTACTGTCGGCCGCATCGGACCGATCGGCTCGATCGGCCGGGCCGACCGTACCGGGACCGGTCACCTCAGCAGCACCACCGGCACCACCGCCGCCATCACCATCGACACCAGCCGCACCGACAGCACCCGGCCGCCCCGTGCGGTCCGGCACCACGAGGGAGAGGGAACGCACGTGGAGTCACGCACCGGCTTCGCCGTCGGAGGCACGGCGCACGCCGAACCGGTCTCGGTGCCGGAGCTGCTCGCCCGCAGCCGTACGCTCTGCACCCCGCCGCTGCGGGCCGCCGTCGCCCGTTTGGCCGCACCGATGGACACCGTCGCGGCGTACCACTTCGGCTGGATCGACCGGGACGGCACCCCGGTGCAGGGGGACGGCGGCAAGGCCGTGCGGCCCGCGCTGGCGCTGCTCTCCGCCCGGGCGACCGGCGCGCCGGCCGAGGCGGGCGTGCCCGGTGGGGTCGCCGTTGAACTGGTGCACAACTTCTCCCTCCTCCATGATGATCTGATGGACGGTGACGAGACCCGGAGGCACCGGGCCACCGCCTGGACGGTCTTCGGACCGGCCCAGGCCATCCTGGTCGGCGACGCCCTGGCCACGCTCGGCACCGAGGTCCTGCTGGACGCCGCGGTGACCGGCGGCGCCGGCGCCACCGACGCCGCCCGCGCCGTCCGACTGCTCACCACGGCGACCCGCCGGCTGATCGACGGCCAGGCCATGGACGTCGCCTTCGAACAGCGCGACAGCGTCACCGTCGCCGAGTGCCTGGAGATGGAGGGCGGCAAGACGGCGGCGCTGCTGGCCGCCGCCTCGGCGATCGGCGCGGTGCTGGCCGGGGCCGACGACAACGTCTCCGACGCGCTCCAGCGCTACGGCCACCACCTGGGCCTGGCCTTCCAGGCGGTGGACGACCTGCTCGGCATCTGGGGCGCCACCGAGGTCACCGGCAAGCCGCACTGGGGCGACCTGCGCCAGCGCAAGAAGTCCCTGCCGGTCGCGGCCGCGCTGGCCGAGGGCGGCCGGGCCTCGCGCCAGCTGGCCGAGGAACTGGCGGACCCGAAGGGCCGCGGCGAGGAGAGCGAGCCCGAGCTCGCCGCCCGGGCCGCGCTGATCGAGGAGGCCGGCGGCCGGGCCTGGACCCGGGAGGAGGCCCGCCGCCAGCACACGACTGCCCTCGCCGCCCTGGACGAGGTGCCCATGTCCGACGAGGTGCGCGAGCACTTCGTCGCACTCGCCGAATTCGTGGTGGTACGAGAGAGGTGACGTTACGTTGACAGCAACCGCGGACGGCCGGCTCGACCCTGAGTACGATTCCGAGCCGGTCGCGGTGGGCGACCGCCCCCCGGGCCTGCTGGGCACCGGGCGGTGGGAGCCCGAGGACACCGACCAGCTCCGGCCGGCCGGTGAAGCGGCTCTCCGGCCCGCCGACGCGCGCGAGGCCCTGGCGCGCGCGACCACCCACCTGCTCTCGCTGCAGTCCTCCGAGGGCTGGTGGAAGGGCGACCTGGAGACCAACGTCACCATGGACGCCGAGGACTTACTGCTGCGCCAGTTCCTGGGCATCAGGACCGAGGACCAGACCCGGGCCACCGCCGAGTGGATCCGCTCGCAGCAGCGGGAGGACGGCACCTGGGCCACCTTCCACGGCGGGCCGCCCGAGCTGTCCACCACGGTCGAGGCGTACGTCGCCCTCAAACTGGCCGGCGACGACCCGGACGCCCCGCACATGCTGGCCGCCGCGCGCTACGTCCGCTCGGCCGGCGGCATCGCGGCCGCCCGGGTGTTCACGCGGATCTGGCTCGCGCTCTTCGGCTGGTGGCCCTGGGAGCGGCTGCCGGAGATGCCGCCGGAGATCATCTTCCTGCCGAAGTGGCTGCCGCTGAACATCTACGCGTTCGGCTGCTGGGCCCGGCAGACCATCGTCCCGCTGACCATCGTCTCGGCCCACCGGCCGGTCCGCCCGGCCCCCTTCCAGCTCACCGAGCTGCACACCGACCCGGACAACCCCTTCCCCGAGCGGCCGCTCGCCCCGGCCACCAGCTGGGACGGCCTGTTCGAACGCCTCGACAAGGCACTGCACGCCTACCACCGCCGGGCCTTCCGGCCGCTGCGCCGCCTCGCCATCTCCCAGGCCTGCCGCTGGATCGTCGAACGGCAGGAGGCCGACGGGTGCTGGGGCGGCATCCAGCCCCCCGCCGTCTACTCGCTGATCGCCCTGCACCTGGAGGGCTACGAGCTGGAGCACCCGGTGATGAAGGCCGGGCTCGCCTCCTTCGACCGCTTCACCGTCCACACCGAGGACGGCATGCGCTGGATGGAGGCCTGCCAGTCCCCGGTCTGGGACACCTGCCTGGCCACCATCGCGCTGGTCGACGGCGGGGTGCCGGCCGACCACCCGGCGCTGGTGTCCGCGGTCGACTGGATGCTCGGCGAGGAGATCCGCAAGCGCGGAGACTGGGCCGTCCAGCGGCCCTCGCTGCCACCCGGCGGCTGGGCCTTCGAGTTCGAGAACGACACCTACCCCGACATCGACGACACCGCCGAGGTGGTGCTCGCGCTGCGGCGGGTCGCCCACCCCGACCCGGCCAGGGTCGAGGCGGCGGTGGAGCGCGGCGTGCTCTGGAACCTCGGCATGCAGTCCAAGAACGGCGCCTGGGGCGCCTTCGACGTCGACAACACCAGCCTGCTGCCCAACAAGCTGCCGTTCTGCGACTTCGGCGAGGTGGTCGACCCGCCGTCCGCCGACGTCACCGCCCACGTGGTGGAGATGCTCGCCGAGACCGGCCGGGCCCGGGACCCGCGGACCAGGCGCGGCATCGAGTGGCTGCTGCGCAACCAGGAGGCGGACGGCTCCTGGTTCGGCCGCTGGGGCACCAACTACATCTACGGCACCGGCTCGGTGCTGCCCGCACTGGTCGCGGCCGGCGTTCCGGACGAGCACCCGGCGATCCGCCGGGCGGTGCGCTGGCTGGAGGACCGGCAGAACGCCGACGGCGGCTGGGGCGAGGACATGCGCTCCTACGACGACCCGGAGCGCTGGGCCGGGCGGGGTGAGTCCACCGCCTCCCAGACGGCCTGGGCGCTGATGGCGCTGCTCGCCGCCGGCGAGGGCCCGGACGGCCGGGCCAACCCGGCGGTGGAGCGCGGCGTGGACTGGCTGGTGCGCACCCAGCTGCCCGAGGGCACCTGGGACGAACCGCAGTTCACCGGCACCGGGTTCCCGTGGGACTTCTCCATCAACTACCACCTGTACCGACTGGTCTTCCCCATCACCGCGCTCGGCCGCTACCTCCACGGCGCCCCGGGCAGGACGGGGTCGAGCGGTGCCCCGGCGATCGGGGCGGCGCGGTGACCACCGCCCCGCTGCTCGTGCTCTGCGCCCTGGGCCCCGAGGTGTGGGCCCTGCGCGGAGGTGACTGGCGCGGCGCCGCCGGCGGCTCCCCCGGGCGGGTGCGCACCGGGGGCGGCCCGCGGCGGGCCCGG
>NZ_JBEPAK010000128.1:0-20692 GCF_040298565.1 Kitasatospora sp. NPDC001539
ACCACCCCGCCACCCCGGCCCCCCGAGCGCCGCACCGCTCGGCGGGCCGCCCCGAACGGCCGGTTCGCCGTTGCCCTCCGGCCTGTCGCGGCCTCCGGCGCGGCCGACTCGGCTCTACTGGTGCGGCGGATCCGGCCTCCCGGCTGCGCCGGTCCGGCCCTCGACCTCTCGGAGTCCCCGGATGCCCCTGCGCAGGTCCCCGTCCCGCCGGATCGCGACCGCCGGCCGGGCGCTCGCCCTGATCGCCGCACTGGGGTGGACGGCGGGCTGCGGCAGCGGCGCTGCCCTCCGCGCCCCGGCGCCCAGCTCCGCCGTCCCGTCCGTCAACGCCGCCGCTCCGACCGGCACCGGCTCTTCGGCCACCGCCCCGGGCGACCACGAGGTGTCGTTCGTCGTCAACGGCACCACGACCTACGGCACCCTGCACATCCCGCAGGGCCCCACCGACGCGAAGCTGCCGGCCGCGCTCCTGCTGCCCGGCAGCGGCCCGACCGACCGCAACGGCAACCAACCCCCGCAGCTCATGCCCGACACCCTCGCCGACCTCGCCAGGCTCATGGGCGACGACGGGATCATGACCCTGCGGTACGACAAGTACTCCACCGGGCAGACCGGACTCGGTGCCTACGCCGACCACCCGGGTGCCGTCGACCTCGACGCCTTCGTCCAACAGGCCGCCGCCGGCTACCGGTTCCTCGCCGCCCAGCCGGGCGCCGACCCGCAGAAGCTGCTCATCGCGGGCCACAGTGAGGGCGCCCTGATCGCCCTGGAGGTCGACCGGGACGCCGCACCGGCTCCGGCCCCCGCCGGCCTGGCGCTGCTGGAACCCCAGGACATGCGCCTGCTGGACCTGGTGACCCTCCAGGTGGACCAGCAGGTGGACGCCGCCGTCTCCGCCGGGCAACTCGACTCCGCCCGGGCGGCGGCCCTCAGGACCGCCGTCACCAACGGCGTGTCCGAGATCCGCTCCGGCCGGCCCGCCGACACCGCCGGCCTGCCCGGGTCGATCGCCGCGGTGTTCCAGAGCCTCAACGGCAACCTCGCGTTCGCCCGGACCGACGACGCGGTCGACCCGGCCGACCTCGCGGCCAAGGTCCCGCCGGCCACCAAGGTCATGGTGACCTGCGGCACCGCGGACACCCAGGTGCCCTGCTCCAGCACCGGCCCGCTGGCCGACGCCCTCAAGTCCGCCGGCACCGGCGGTCCCGGCCTGGTCACCCTCCCCGGCGTCGATCACCTCCTCCAGCCCGCAGGGTCGCCACCCGGCACGGACACCCTCGCCCCCGCCGCCCGACAGGCCGTCCACGCCTTCGACCAGCTCTGGCACTGAAGCGGCGGCCGGTTTTTCCGGGCTGCCCCGCCTGACGTTCCGGCTCCGCCCCGACGGGCCGGGGCCTCGGCGGCCGACGACCGGCGGCCCCGGCCGGGTGCGCGACCGCGCCCGAATATGATCAACCTCCCTGATGCGGACAGACCGCCGCCGCATCGCAGGACGAACGATCAAGGGGGATACGCGCGCATGGTCGCACTCTCGGACGAGCCGATGACCTGGGTCATGGCCGGGGACAGCATCACCCAGGCCGTCCACCACACCCACGGCGCCCGCGGCTGGGTGGAGCACGTGCAGGAACGCCTGTGCTGGCAGCTCGGCCGGCTGACGGACATCGTGGTCAACTCGGGCGTCTCGGGCTGGACGGCCACGGACATGCTCGGCGCGTACGAGTTCCGCATCGGACGGTTCACCCCGGACGTCCTGTCGCTGTCCCTCGGCACCAACGACGCGCTCGCCGGGTCGGACGGCCTCGAGAGGTTCCGCGGCGCGATGCGCGAGATCATCGCCCGGTCGGCGGGCGCGCAGATCGTGCTGCACACGCCCCTCGTCGTCAGCCACGGCGAACGAGCCACCCGCGCCGGACTGCCCGCCTACTGCCAGGCCGTCCGCGACCTCGCCGAGGAGACCGGCGCCCTGCTCGTCGACCACGAGGCCGACTGGCTCGCCCACTTCCCCGATCGCGAGGCCCTCGCCTGGCTGGACGACCCCGCCCACCCCAACGCCGCCGGCCACCTCCACCTGGCCAACCACACACTGCGCACCCTCGGCCTGGGCGAACTCACCGAGCTGTGACGAGGCGGCCGCCCCGTCGAGTCGGGTCCGCGCACCCGGCTCGGCGGGCGGCCCGGCGGCGAGGTCGTGATCCGCGCCGGCACGGGCGCCGCTGGACCGGCCTACGCCCTACGCACCGGGCCGGCGCCCCTGCGGCCCGGCCTGCTGGTAGAGCGTCACCAGGAGGCCGTGCACCGGCTCGCCCTCCGGGTCCTCCTCGGTGTCGTCGACCAGAGCGGCCAGCGCCTCGGCGAGCCGGGCCGCCTTGGCCGGGCTGAGTCGGAGGTGGCGCAGCGTCAGGAGGTGGTCGGCGGGCGAGCGGTCCAGCTCCTGGGCGACGGCTCCGAGCAGCGCGGCCGTGCCCTCGGGCTGGGGTTCGTCGACGAGGAGCCGCTCGGCGGTGCGCCGGTAGTACTTCTCGGTTCCGCCGCGCACCCGTCGCGTTCCCGCGTCCTGGACCAGCCCCGCCTCGGTCAGCACCCTCAGGTGGTGGGAGACGCTGCCCTTGTTCACTCCCAGCTGCGCGGCGAGCCGGCTGATCGTCGAGGGCCGGCTGCTCAGGGCGAACAGCAGGCGCTGGCGCACGGGGTGGGCGAGTGCGGTGTGCTGAAGGGGCGTGCTGATCCGCTGGACGCCGTCGTCTGGTCGGTGGCTCACCCGATCAAGCGTTAAGTACGTTTGACGCTTTGGCAAGGCGCTGGTCTACTCCGTCCCATGACCTCCACCACATCGCCGTCCGCCCTGGACGCCACCGCCGCCGTCGCCGTCGTCGAGTCGATCGCCGAGCTGGTCCGCGAGAACTACGTGTTCCCCGAGGCCGCCGGGCAACTGGCGGCCCTGCTGCGGCGCCGCAGTGCCGAGGGTGCCTACCGGGCCTCCTCCGTCGAGGAGTTGGCCGAGGCGGTCACCGCGGACCTGCGGTCCGTCAACGGCGACCTGCACCTGGCCCTCAAGTACCACGCCGTACCGGTGCCGCAGGAGCAGGGTGCGGCGGCACTCGCCGCGATGCGGAGGGAGTTCGACGCCTCACTCGGCGGCATACCACGCGTGGAACTGCTCGACGGCGGCGTCGCGGTCCTGGAGATCGCCCCCAACCTGTTCCCGCTGGACTGGGCGGCGCAGCCGCTGACCGCGGCGCTCTCGCTGGTGGCCCCCGCCCGCGCCCTGATCCTCGACCTGCGCCGGAACGTCGGCGGCGATCCGGACACCGTCGCCTTCGTCTGCGGCTACCTGCTCGACGGCCGCACCCATCTCAACACCATGCTCTCGCGGCAGGGCGAGGTGGCCGAGCAGTCCTGGACGCCCCCCTTCGTACCGGGCGCCCGCTTCGGCGCCGACAAGCCGCTCTACGTGCTGACGAGCGGAAGCACCTTCTCCGCGGGCGAGGAGCTCGCCTACGACCTCCAGCAGCTCGGGCGCGCCGAGGTCGTCGGGGAGGCCACCCGGGGCGGCGCGCACCCGCGCGAGGGCTGGACGGTGCACCCGCACCTGGAGCTCAGCGTGCCCGTCGCCCGCTCGGTCAACCCGGTCTCGGGCACCAACTGGGAGGGCACCGGGGTCCGGCCCGATGTGCCGTGCGACGCCGGGGCGGCGCTCGACCGCGCGCTGTCCCTGGCGGTGGCGCGCCTGACCTGAGCCCTCGGGCGGTTCCGCAGCGGACCGCAACGGCCGTCCGGGGCGCGGCGGTCGGGCTCACCGGCCGGGGCGCCGTCGGCCGGCCACGGCGGCACGAGCGGACGAGCGGGCGAGCGGGCGAGCGGGCAAGCGGGCAAGCGGGCAAGCGGGCCGGCCGGCCGGCCGACCAGCCGCTGCTCAGTGGCGGTGGTGGTTGTCGGGTTGGGCCGGGTCGCCGGGGTGTTCCAGCCCCTCCACCAGGGTGATGCGTCGCGCCCGTTCCCGGTCGAGCCAGCGGACGAAGGCGGCGCGGCGGGCGGCTTCGCGCAGGGCGGGGACGGGGTCGTCATCCTGCGGGGCTGTGAGGGTGGCGAGGAGGGCGGCCTTCCACGCGCCCACGGTGACCCAGGCGCCGGGCGGAGCGGCGCGCAGGGCCTCGACGAGGGCGGCGGGAAGGGTCTCGGGGTCGGCTTCGAACGTGCCGTCGGGCCCGGCGAGGTGCCAGCGGGTGAGCGGTGGTCGGGCGGTCAGGGTGCGGTAGCGGGCGATGCCGGCGGGTGACGGCTCGACATCAGCGGTGACCGCCCGGTAGACCGCCCGGACGGCGGCGCTGCCCTCGTACGCGGCCGCCGTGATCGAGCCGAGTTCGACGGCGGCTCGGTGGTCGAGTCGGACAGGACGCTCCTCGGCGACGGGCAGGTCCCGCTCGCGGGCGACTGCCTCGCAGAGGGCTTCCGTCAGCAGCACCTGGGCGACCCAGCGGGTGAGCTGGCGGTCCTCCGAGCTGCCCGGCCGGGGCAGGGCGGTGGCGCGCGGACCGGTCCGCAGGGCGGCGAGGCGCCGGTCGAGAGCGGTGCGCGGGAGGGGGCGCCCGTCGAGCAGGCCGAGCGTCACGCCTCCACCACCAGGGCGACGGTCGGCGCGTACTGGCAGCGGCCGAACCACATGACCTTGGCCAGCGCCCAGTACGCGCCGGGGTCGGCGGATTCGGGCACCGCGACGGCGAAGTCGGCGGTCACCGACCGGCCTGCCGGGACGGTGAAGCCTCGGACGGGGTCGGCGATGGCGTCCCAGGTGCCCCACGGGGAGACGAGTTGCAGCTCGCCCCGGATCTCGCCGCGGGTGCGGTTGGTGAGGGTGAGGCCCAAGGTGGCCCCGCCGCCGGCCGCGATCCGGAGGGACTCGGAGGAGACACCGACGGACAGGCCGGTGTCGCGGCCGCCGACGGCCGCGGTGCCCTGCGCCGCCGTCCAGTCATCGGGGGTGTCCCCGGGGACGGGAAGCAGCTCGGGCAGGTCACCGACGGCGATGGTCACCACGTCCTCGATCTGCTGGCCGTCGTGCTCGACCCGGACGGCGGCGAAGTGGAGGCCCGGCTCGACGTCCGACGGGGGCGCCAGGGTGACCGGGAAGCGCAGGTACCCGCCCGCGGTCAACCGGTACGGGCGGCTGCCGGGGCTCGCCGTCCACCCCTCCAGGGGCAGCACGACGGCCGTGCCCTCGACGGTGGTGTCCCGGAGCTGGGAGGAGAGGGCGACGGAGAGCGTCACCGCCTCGCCCGCCGTCCGCAGCAGCCCCGGCGAGGCGCCGACCGAGACCGGGAGGTAGCCGAGCGGGGCCGGGCCCCGGTTGTGCAGCCAGTAGCGGGCGTGGACGGGCTGGGCCGGCTCCGCGGTCGGGCCGAGGGCGGGCCCGTCGCCGGCAGCCGCGATCGCGGGGGCGGCGAGCACGGTGGCGATCCGCGAGCCGGGGAGGTCCAGGCCGCCGGCCGCCGCCCCGAGCGGGCGTTCCAGCAGATCGGCCGGCCGGACGCCGCCCAACCCGAGCGCACCGCTGAGCCGCGCCGTCCGTCCGAGACCGGTGGACTCGACCAGTCGGACGGTGAGGTCGCGCCGGTCGGACGCCGTCGCGCCGTGGGCGACCGGGTTCCCGGCCGGCTTGAGCGCGCCGAGCAGCACCTCCCGCTGCGGCTCTATCCGCAGCCAGGACAGGGTGGCGGGTAGCGGTCCCTCCTGGGCCGGCACGATCCGCGCGTACAGCGGGTGGTTGAACTCCTGGCCGCGCGCGGGCAGCGCCTGCTCCCGCCAGTCGCCGTTCCCGCTGACCAGTGCGTAGGTGAACTCGTGCGTCCAGTGCTGGAGTTGGAAGGACGCACCGTCCGGCAGGGTGCGCCGGGGCGGATCGATCCAGACCCCGGACGGCCAGCCGGTGCACGAGCGCAGCAACGACAGGTGCAGCGCGCCGGTGGCGTCCACCGCGAAGCCGGGCAGGCCGAAGGTGAGCAACGCGACGCTGTGGTCCGCGAGTCGGTCGGAAACCCGGCCCGGGCAGACGGCGGTGATCCGGGCATCGGCGAGGTCGGCGACCAGCGCGGCGGGCTCGGTCACGATCAGCGCGGGCAGCGCCCGCAGGTCGCGCAGGTCCGCGTCCGGGCGCCAGACGTCGGCGAGCGGCGTCAGCGCCGGGACCCACACCGCGCCGTGCGCCTTCAGCGCGGCCGCGTAGTCCTCGCCCGCCCGGTCGACCAACTCCCGTGCGGCCTCGTTCACGTCCGGTCCGCCGACGACGATCCGGAAGTCCGGCAGGTTGGAGTCCACGTCCAGCCAGCCGTACCGCGCCCAGTCCGCCGCCGAGGTGGTGGCGGTGACCCCGATCCGGGCGAGCGCGACCACCAGCGGCCGGGCGTCGGCGGCCGCGTCCAGTGCCGGCACGACGACCTCCGCCACGCCGAGGGCCCGCGAGCCGGTCACCGTGCCCGTCGGGTCGGTCAGGCTCACCCGCGCGGTGGCGCCCAGCCCGAACCAGGTGTTGGCCGGGTTGTCCAGGGTCCACGGCGCCTGCGCCGCGTCGACGTCCGGCATGGCGAAGCCGCGCCCGATGACGGCGCCCGCCACCTCGCTGACCGGCAGCCCGCCGGGCACGTCCACCGGGAAGCGCAGCCGCAGCAGCCGGTCGGCGCCGGAGTGGTCCACGATCCGGGTCCGGCAGTCGACCCGGTCCAGCCCGCGCCACAGGGTCACGGTCTGTTCGTACCGGATGCCGTCGACCGTCCCCTCGATCACCAGCCGCTCGCCGAGCGGCCCGGCCTCCCGGCGGACCGAGGCGGGGGCGGCGCCTGACCCGACCACCGGTCCGCTCGGCACCAGGTGCCACGGACCCTCGCCGAAGTCCGGGTGCTGCGGGTACTCCTGGTACACCCGCAGTTCGTTGCCGATCCGGCCGCCCTGGATCAACTCCCGCCCGTGCCGGAGGTCGTGGACCGAGGAGAGCCCGCCGCCGCGCGCCGGGTCGGCCGTCACGCGGTAGCGGGCACCGGTGATCACGGTTCCCTCGGCGGCCGTCCACGCCGGGTGGGCCGCGCCCTGCGCCAACCGCCAGGTGCGCCAGCCGAGTGCCGGAACGTCCTCCGCCAGGAAGCGCAGCACGCCCCGGTCGACGGCGCTCGGCACGGGCCGGCCGGCCTCGTCCAGCACCCGTACGGAGCGTTCGCCGGGCGGCAGCTGCACCGACACCAGGTCCGTCCGGTCGAAGGACAGCGTGTTGGTGACCACCACCGCCGAGCCGAGGTCCGCCGTCGACCCGGCGCCCGCGGCCGTGCCGGCATCCGCCGTCGTGCCGAGGGCCGCCGCCGAGCCGGCACCCGCCGTCGAGATCCGTGCCGTCAGCGCGTCGAGCGCCGCGTCCCGGACGGCGCTCGCCAGGTCGTACGCCTCCCGCCAGCCGCCGAGCAGGTCCAGGTAGACCTGGTCCGACTCCGAACCGGTGATCGCGTCGTGGTGCGCGCCGTAGGCGAGGTGGCGCCACACCTTGTCGAGCGCGGCCCCGGGGTAAAACCCGAGTCCGTTCACCACGGCCAGCGTGGCGAGCTTCTCGGCGTCCACCGCCGCGACCTCGCCCGCCCGTTGGGCCTGTTTGGTGTCGATGTACGAGACGTCCTTGCCGGTGTACACCGGGTTCATGTCGCGGGTCTGCGGGCTGGGCCGGCGACCGGTGGCCGCGAGTTCGGCCCGGACGGCGTCGAGGAAGTCGCGCGGGGTGGCGCAGACGAACCGGGGCCAGAGGTACTTGGCCGCCCAGGAGCGGTGGATCTCGGTGACCCACTTGTTCGGCGGGGTGTAGTCGGTGCCGACGGGCAGCAGCAGGTTCCTCGTCGCGCCGACCGGCTTGAGCTTCCGGTACAGCTCGTAGACGGCCTGCTCGGCGGTCGCGAGGTCCGGCGAGGAGTCCATCCACCAGCCGGCCGAGTAGTGGTGCGGCATGTAGTGGGTGAGCACGCCGTCGCCGCCCGGCGCGATCCACTCGAACTCGCTCGGGAACTGCATCACCCGGGCGTCGTCCTTGGCCGTGCGGAAGTTCTTCTGGATCGGGCCCCACTGGTGGAACGGCCCGCGCGCCCAGGCGCTGCCGGTGAGGCCGGCCGCGGCGAGGTGGCCGGGGAACTGCGGATCGTGCCCGAACACGTCGAGCTGCCAGGCGGTGCGCGGGTCTCCGCCGAGGATGTCGCGCTGGTAGCCGATGCCGTGGACGATGTTGCGGATGGTCGTCTCGGCGCCGGTGAGGTTGGTGTTGGGCTCGTTGTAGGTGCCGCCGACCAGTTCGACCTGCCCGCGTTCCAGCAGCAGGCGCAGGGTTGCGCGGCGCTCCGGGTGCTGGTCGAAGTACGGTTTCAGGTAGTCGACCTCGGCGAGGACGAACTTGTAGACCGGGTCCCGCAACGCGAGGTCCAGGTGCGCGTCGACCAGGGCGAAGCCGTTGCGCTCCCACAGCGGCCGGGTGGTGGCGTCCGCGGAGAGCAGCTCCCAGGGGGAGGTGTAGGCGGCCTGGGTGTTCCACCAGATCGGGTCGTAGTGGAAGTGGGAGACCAGGAACACCGTCCAGCCGGGCTCGGCGACCTCCACGAACGCCTCGGCCGAGGCCTCCGCCGTGTCGGCGGCCGGACCCGCGGCCGGACCCGCGGCCGGGTCGGCGGCCGCACCCGCACGCACGGTGACGGGCAGGCGCGCGCCGGCGGCCGCGCCGGTGATCTCCAGCGGGACCTCGACCGCCCCCGTGCCGGTCGCCTCGCCGCGGACGCCCGGGCCGCTGACGGTGATCCGGGCGGCCGGACCCTCGGTCGTCACCCGCAGGATCTGGCGGGGTGCGTCCTCGGGGCCGACGAACAGGTCGGTGCTCTCGACGGCGGTGATGGTGGTGACCGGCACGGGGGCTTCCTTTCCTCGCCGGACCGGAGGTCCGGAGCAGACGGCGGGGTTACGCCCCCCAGGCCTCGAACTCGTAGACGCGGGCGGCCGGATCGGTCGTCTGGGTGGGCTTGGTGACGACCAGGCGGACGTACCGGGCGGTGGTGTCGACCTGGTGGGTGGTGGTGCCCGCGGTGTTGCCGGTCACGGTGGTGACGGTCGTCCAGGGGTCGGTGGTGGCGGAGCGGACCTGGATCGAGAAGTCCCGGGTGTTGTACGAGGCGCTCTCGCCGCCCGCCTGGGCGTGCTTGACCACGAACCTGTTCAGCTTCTTCACCGAACCGAGTTCCACCTGGAGCCACTTGGCGGAGGTCAGCGTGCACCACTTGTCGCCGGTGCCGCCGTTGACGCTGCCGTTGACGGCCTTGGCCGGCCCCTCGTTGGCGTTGCACTGACCGGAGGCGGTGGCCGGGCGGTTCAGCGCCAGGTTGGTCGAGGTCGGCGGAGTGGCGGTCCAGCTCACCGTGGTGGAGGCGGCGTCGGAACGCCCGTAGGTGGTGGAGACGGCCTCGACGTCCAGGGTGGTGGTCGGCTCGGTCCCGGCCCGGTCGAGCCGGCCGACGAAGTAGGCGTCGTTGGGCGTCGCACCGAGGAACGTCCGGCTGCCGTCCGCGTTGCGCCGGTAGACCTCGTAGTGGTGGACGTTGCCGCCGGGTGCGGCCGTCCAGGAGAGGCGCAGCGACTGGCTGGTGCCGGGGGTCACGTCGCTCGTGCCGAGGACGGTGAACCCGCTGGGAGCCGCCGGTGTCTGCACCGCTCCGTCGTAGACGGCGACCTGGCCGACCTTGAGGTCGTAGGCCGGGTCGGATCCGGCCACCTGGAGGGCGAGCTGGGAGATGGTGCGGCCCGCGTACGGCGAGAGGTCGAGGGTGTGGCGCTCCCAGCCGGTGCCGGAGTTGGAGCCGACGTCCACCGTGGTGAACCTGCCCGGGGAGTCGGTGAAGGAGACGGCGGCCTTGAGCCTGGTCGGCCCGGCGGCCGGGGTCCTGACCACCAGGTCGAGCTTGGTGTTCGCCGCGACCGGCAGGCTGGTCTGGTACAGCCGGACGGTGTTGGTCGCGTCGAGGGTGCCGGTCAGGCGCAGCGAGGAGCCGCCCTGGTAGGCGTCGGTGAAGTCGACGGTCGGGGTGAGCTTGCTCCCGCTGGAGTCGACCACCCAGCGGTAGGTCGGCGGGACGTCCTGGAGCGAGAGGTTGTTCCAGCCGCCGGTGGCGACCCTGACGCCGGCCGCGTCGTAGAAGTCGCCCTGGCCGGTGTTGAAGTTGGTGACGAAGGGCTTGGCGGTGATCGGCGAGGACTCGGCGACGTAACCGGCCAGACCGGGCCAGTTGGACGAGAGGTCGACGTTCGACGGGTCGTTGGAGCCGCCGACCCAGTAGCGGGCGTCCTTGGCGTAGAAGTCGGCGCGGTCGGTGGCGGACTTCCAGGTCCACTCGGGCCGGTAGAGGCCGAGTGAGGTGGTGTGCGGCTGCCCGGCCGGGAAGAGGGTGCTCCAGTCCACGGAGGTGTTGTAGCCGTTGGCTTCGGTGTCGATGCCGGAGTACAGCTCGTACTCGTTGCGGCCGAGTTGCCGGGCGAGCGTGCGGGAGGAGTCCAGGCCGTCGGCCGTCCAGCCGAAGTTGAGGAAGATCGAGTCCGCGGTGCGCTTCGAACCGTCCTGGAGGAAGGGCGAGTTGGCGGTGGTTAGGGCGTTCTGCCAGTCCACCGCGCCGGAGGTGGTCATCGCGTCGTACCACATGAACTCGGTGCCGCTCTGCGCCTTGGTGTACTGCATCAGGTTGCGCAGCTCGGTCGCGAGGCCCGAGTCTCCCCCGCCGGTCTCCTGGTTGATGAACCAGCCGTCGAAGCCGTAGTACTGGGCCGCCTGGACCAGCTTGTCGGCGACGGGGTAGCGGGTGCCCGACCTCTGGACGAAGTCGCGCACCCACTGGATCTGGCCGCCGTACGCGGCGGGCGGGAAGAAGACGGTGCCGTAGACCTTGACGCCGTTGCGGTGGGCGGCGTCGATGACGGTCGGGTTGGGGGCGAGGATCAGGCCCTCACCGGCCGAGCCGCCCCAGAACACCAGTTTGTCGACGTACTGCCAGTAGCCGAAGGCGTAGTAGTTGGGGTCGGCGGAGCCCTGGGAGGGGTTGTTGGAGGTGGGGGCGAAGGAGACCAGCGAGGCGACCTTCCCCTCCCCCGCACGGGCGTTGCGGTTCGCGGCGAGGGCCGGGTCGCTGGTCCGGGGCTGGAGCGGGACGCGGGAGCGGTTGAACCGGGCGTCCGGGTCGGTGGCCGGGTCCCAGCTCAGGAGGGTGCTGGGGTACCAGTAGGAGGCGTACGGCTGGCTTCCCGCGCCGGCGGTGACGGCGGGCGCCGGGGCGGGTCTCGGTTCCGCCGAGGCGGAGGGGGTGGCGGTCAACGCGGCCGTCGCGAGGGCGGCGCTGAGCAGCAGGGGGAGGCGTCGTGACATGCGCTGGCTCCGATCGAGCGGAGGGGTGGGGGCGGGCCCGCCGTCGTGGACGGGGGCCCGGCCGCATGCGGGCGTGCCGGTGCTGGATCAGACGGTGCAGGCGGTTCAGGCGGTGCAGGCGGTGCAGGGCGGTGCAGACGGTTCACACGGATCGCACGGATCACCTGGATCACACGGACGAGGTGGAGACGGCGCCGCTGCGCACCAACGGGGACGCACGAGGGGACGTACAGGGAGGTACGGGCGCAGCGGGAGCCGGGCGGAGCGCGGAGCGAGAGGGGGCGCGGAGCGAGGGGCGGCGCGTCGAGCGTTGCCCGCTCGGCGCAGCGAGGCTAAACCGGTTCAGAACCGCTGTCAACGACTCGCGCAGCATCCACCCCGTCGGGTGAGGCGGAGCCTCAGCCGCCGGTCGGCCCGGCGGGGGCGGCGGCGCCCGGCGGCGAGGTGGACTCCCGTACGGTCAGCCGGGGGGTGGGCATCTGGAGGTCCCGCCCGGGCCCGGTCTCCTCCACCGCCTCCAGCAGGCTGCGCGCGACCTGCTCGCCGAGCGCGAAGGTGTCCCGGCTGAGCGCCGTCAGCGGCGGGTGGACGATCCGGGCGAGCACCGAGTCGTCGAAGGACACGATGGACAGCTCGCCGGGCACCGCGACACCCATCTCCCCCGCGACGCCGAGCCCGGCGACGGCCATCACGTCGCTGTCGTAGACGATCGCGGTGGGCCGCCTGGGCCGGGAGAGCAGGGTGCGGGTGGCCGCCGCGCCCTCGGCGTCGCTGAAGTCGGTGGGCACGGACACGGCCTCCTCGAGGCCGAGCCGGCGGGAGGCGTCGCGCAGCGCGCGGATCCGCCGCTGGGTGTGCTGGAAGTGCGGGAGCCCGGCGAGGTGGGCGATCCGGCGGTGCCCGAGGGCGGCGAGGTAGTCGACGATGGAGAGCATCGCCGCCCGGTCGTCGGCCCAGATCCGCAGCCGGCCGCCGCCCTTGCCGGGACCGCCCAGGACGACGGCGGGCAGAGCGAGTTCGTCCAGCACCGGCAGGCGCGGGTCCTTGACCTGGAGGTCCACCACGATGAAGCCGTCCACCCGGTGTTCGGAGGCCCAGCGGCGGTAAACCTCGATCTCGGCGGCGGTGTCCTCGACCACCATCAGGTGGAGCGCGACGGAGCTGGCGGAGAGCACCGCCTGGAGGCCGGAGAGCAGTTGGCCGAAGAACGGCTCGACCCCGATGGTGCGGGCCGGGCGGGCGATCACCAGGCCGACGGCGTCGGCCCTGGCCCCGCCGAGGGCGCGCGCGGCGCTGTGCGGCCGCCAGTTCATGTCCTCGGCGACCCGCAGGATGCGGGCCCTGGTCGCCTCGCTGACGCCCGGGCGGCCGTTCAGCGCGAAGGACACCGCGCCCTTGGAGACACCCGCCTGGCGCGCGATGTCGGCGATCGTCGGTCTGCCCACAGAACCCGACTCCTCTCTTGACAGCCAAGTTTAGGCGGGAGCATAGTCCCTGCCATAGCTAGACCGGTTTAGTTAGTCAGGTTCTGATATCCGCACCATCCCCCACCCATCCCCAGGACCGGGAGACCCTCATGCGAAGAATCTGGGCGGCACTGACGACCACGGCCCTCACCGCGGCGGCCCTCACCGGCTGCGGGCTCGGCTCCGGCGGCAGCACGAACGGCGACAGCGTGGCGAGTGCGGCCGCCACCGGGGAGGTCAAGGGCAAGGTCTCGCTCCAGACCTGGGCGCTCAAGCCCAAGTTCACCGACTACATGCAGGGCGTCATCGACGGCTTCAAGAAGAAGTACCCCGGCGTCGAGGTCGACTGGCTGGACCAGCCCGGTGAGGGGTACTCCGACAAGGTGCTCAGCCAGGCCGCCTCCGGCACCCTGCCCGACGTGGTCAACCTCCCCCCGGACTTCGCCTACCCGCTCGCCAGGAAGGACGTCCTGCTGGACGTCGCCAAGGCCGACCCCAAGCTCGCCGAGGAGTACGTCGCCGGCGGCGTCGAGGCCTACCGCTACAACGGCTACCAGGGCACCTTTGGCTACCCGTGGTACCTCAACACCGACGTCAACTACTGGAGTTCGGACCTCCTCACGAAGAACGGCCTGGACCCGAAGAAGCCCCCGACCACCCTGGACGAACTGATCGCCCAGGCCCGGGTGATGAAGGAGAAGTCCGGCGGCCAGACCTACCTGATGAGCCGCAAGCCCGGTCTCGGCGACCTCTACAACATCGGTGTGAAGATCATGGCCGACGACGGCAGGTCCTTCACCTTCAACACCCCCGAGGCCGCCGCCCTGCTGGACAAGTACCGGGACGCCTTCAAGGAAGGCCTGATGCCCAACGGCGTGCTGACCGACACCTACGCCGGCAACTCCAAGCTGTTCAGCTCCGGCACGGCCGCCTGGACCACCGGCGGCGGCAACTTCATCACCAGCCTCGCCACGGACAACCCGACGCTCGCGCCGAAGGTCGTCCCCTCCCCCGCGATGGACACCCCGCCGCTGTACGTCCAGGGCCTGTCCATCCCCAAGAGCACCAAGAACCCGGCCGCCGCCGTGGCCCTCGCCCGCTGGGTCACCAGCCCCGAGAACCAGGCCGCCTTCGCGCACCTGACCAGCGTGTTCCCCTCCACCAAGGCCTCCGCGAACGACCCGTTCTTCAGCCGGAGCGACGGCACCAACGCGGGCGACGCCAAGGTGATCGCCTTCACCTCGCTCGCCAAGGCCAAGCTGATCCAGCCGGTCGAGGTGGACGACGCGATGAGCACCGTCATCAAGCAGCAGTTCGCCCTGGCCATCAGCGGCGAGACCAGCTCCCGGCAGGCGCTGGACACCGCCGTCGCGCAGTGCGACAAGCTGCTCAAGGGCTGACCGCCGGCCCGAGGTCCGTACCGCAGCGGCGGCGGGCGCCCCCGGGCCCGCCGTCCCGGGCACGACCCGCACTCCCAGTCCCGCACCGCCCCGCCACCCGGGCCCCGGCGGGGCCGAGCCCCCAGGAAGGCAACCGCATGACCCACCGGCGCTGGTTCACCCCCTGGCTGCTCGCCGGGCCCGCGATACTCTGGCTGGCCGTCTTCAACCTCTGGCCGGCCGTCAACACGGTGATCCTGTCCTTCACCAACGCCAGGCCCCTGGGCGGCGGGCGGTTCACCGGCCTGGAGAACTACGGCCGCCTGCTCGACGACGACCAGCTCGCCGCCGCCCTGCTCAACAGCATCGTCTTCATGCTGGTCTGCCTGCCGCTGCTGACCGTCCTGCCCCTGCTGCTGGCGCTGCTCGTCCAGCGGCGCGTCCCCGGCATCACCTTCTTCCGCACCGCCTTCTACACCCCGGTGATCGCCTCCGCCGTCGTGGTGGCGCTGATCTGGGGCTGGGTGCTGGACGACCGCGGCCTGGTCAACGGGCTGCTCCGGCAGACCGGACTGGCCGACTCCCCGGTCTCCTTCCTCACCGACCGCTGGCTGCTGCTGTTCAGTGCGATCGCCCTGACCGTCTGGAAGGGCCTCGGCTACTACATGGTCATCTACCTGTCCGCCCTCGCCAACGTCCCGCGCGAGCTGCACGAGGCGGCGGCCGTGGACGGCGCGACCTCGCTGCGCCGGTTCTGGCACGTCACCCTGCCCGGGGTGCGCCCGACCATGGTGCTGGTCTCGGCCCTGATCTCGGTCAGCTCGCTGCGCGTCTTCTCGGAGCTGTACGTGCTCTCCAACGGCCAGGGCGGCCCCGGCGGCCGGGACATGTCGGTGGTGATGCTGATCCAGATGTACAGCCGCGGCTTCAACGGCCACCTGGGCTACGCCTCCGCGCTCAGCCTGCTGCTGTTCGTCATCACCCTCGGGCCGATGCTGTTCCTGATGCGGCTGAACCGGAAGGCGGCCTGACCCCGTGACCACGCTCCGCCCGAAGACGACCACCCTCCGTCCGAAGACGACCACCCTCCGCCCGAGGACCGCGCGCGGCTTCAACACCCCCTCCCCCGCGCAGACCGCCGCCCGCTACCTGCTGCTGGTGCTCGTCCTGCTCCTCGTCATCGGCCCGTTCCTGTGGCAACTGTCCACCTCCCTCAAGGGCCCCGCCGAGGACGTCTACACCAGCACCCCGAGCTTCCTGCCCGACCAGCCCACCCTGGGCAACTACGGCAAGGTCGCCGACACCGTCCCGGTGTGGACCTACGCCCTCAACTCGGTGGTGGTGGCGGCCGTCTGCATCACCGGCAACGTGGTCGGCTGCACCCTGGCCGGCTACGCGCTGGCCCGGCTGCGGTTCCGCGGCGCCAGGCTGGTCCTCGGCCTCTTCCTGGCCACCCTGGTGCTGCCCGGCGAGGTCACCATCGTCTCCCAGTACGTGCTGGTGCGCGGCCTCGGCCTGGCCGACAGCCTGGCCGGCGTGGCCCTCCCGGGGGCGATCTCGATGCTCAACGTGCTGCTGATGCGCACCGCGTTCGCCGCCGTACCGGTCGAGCTGGACCAGGCGGCCCTGGTCGACGGCGCCGGCGTCTGGCAGCGGCTGTGGCACATCGGCCTGCCGAACGTGCGCGGCATGCTCAGCGTGATCGTGATCTTCACCTTCATCGGTGCGTGGGACGACTTCCTCTGGCCGCTGATCGTGCTCAACGACCCGCAGAAGTACACCCTCACCGTCGGCCTCCAGTACCTCAACGGCACCTTCTCCGCCAACCCCCGGCTGATCGCGGCCGGCACCATGATCGCCTTCCTGCCGATCGTCGTGGTGTTCGCCGTCTGCCAGCGGTTCTTCTTCAAGGGCGTCGAGGAGGGAGCCGTGAAGGGCTGAGGCGCCCGGAGCCCGCTCCGCAGGACCGCTCGCCGTCCGTACGTCCCGAATCCCGTGGGAGAAGCCCTCCGTGACCACCGCCCCGCGCTTCGGCGTCAACTACACCCCCAGCAACGGCTGGTTCCACCACTGGCTGGACTTCGACCTCGACTCGGTGCGCGCCGACCTCGACTCCGTCGCCGCACTCGGGCTGGACCACGTCCGGGTCTTCCCGCTGTGGCCGCTGTTCCAGCCCAACCGCACCCTGATCCGCCCGCGTGCCGTCGAGCAGCTCACCGCCCTGGTGGACGCGGCCGGCGAGCGCGGCCTGGACGTCGCCGTGGACGGCCTGCAGGGCCACCTGTCGAGCTTCGACTTCCTGCCCTCCTGGACCAGGACCTGGCACCGGCGCAACATCTTCACCGACCCCGAGGTCCTGGACGGGCAAGCGGCCTACCTGCGCACCCTGGCCGGAGCGCTGCGCGAGCGGCCCAACTTCCTCGGGATGACGCTGGGCAACGAGATCAACCAGTTCTCCGGCGCCCCGCACCCCGACCCGGACCGCGTCACGCCCGCCGAGGCGCAGGCCTGGCTGCACCGGATGCTCGCCGCCTGCGAGCAGGGCGCGCCGGGGCGGCTGCACCTGCACGCCTCCTACGACGCGGCCTGGTACCTGGACGAGCACCCGTTCACCCCCTGGCACTCGGCCCGGATCGGCGCCGCCACGGCCGTGCACTCCTGGGTGTTCAACGGCACCGCCCAGCGCTACGGGGCCCGCTCCACCGCCACCGCCCAGCACGCCGCCTACCTGGTCGAGCTGTCCAAGGCCTGGGCGGAGGACCCGGCCCGCCCGGTCTGGCTGCAGGAGGTCGGCGCGCCCGCGCCGCACATCGCCCCCGAGGACGCGGCCCGGTTCACCGGCGCCACCGTCGCGGCCGTGCTGGACTGCCCGGACCTGTGGGGCGTCACCTGGTGGTGCTCGCACGACGTGCACCGCTCGCTCGCCGACTTCCCCGAGCTGGAGTACGGCCTCGGCCTGTTGACCACCGACCGGCAGGTCAAACCGGCCGGTGCCCGGCTCGCCGAGGCGGCCGCCGAGGTCCGCCGCTCCTGGCAGCCGCCGAAGCCCCGCGGCACCGCCGTGGTGGTGGCCACCGGCGACGAGGTCACCTCGCCCCGGCGCTCGGTCTGCGGCCCCGGCGGCCCGGTGTACGAGGCGTTCATGCGCCTCGCCGAGGAGGGCGCCCGCCCGACCGCCGTGCTCGCCGAGCGCGCCGGTGACCGGGCGCACCTGGCCGCGCGCGGAATCACCGAGGTGGTCCACCCCGACGACGTACGTTCCCTCTAGACACCGCCGACCCTCGACACGCAACGGAGCCTGCCGACATGCACGATGACCGCACCCTGGTCGAGTCCCGCCTCAAGCGCGTCCTGGAGGAGCGCATCCTCCCGGCGGTCCACCCCGAGTCCGTCCCGCTGGAGGCCGGCATCTGGACCGCCCCCGGCGAGCCCGTCCCGGTCGCCGAGGGCCTGGCCGCGCCGCGCACCCCGGTCGCCGTCGGTGATGCCTGGGGCGCACCGTGGAGCACCAGTTGGCTGACGGTGCGCGGCACCGTCCCCGAGGCCTGGGCCGGGCGCACGGTCGAGGCGCTGATCGACCTCGGCTTCGACGCCAACATGCCGGGCTTCCAGTGCGAGGGCCTGGTCTACCGGCCGGACGGCAGCCCGGTGAAGGGCCTCAACCCGCGCAACCAGTGGGTGCGGATCGCCGCCCCGGCGGCCGGCGGCGAGCAGGTGCTGCTGCACGTCGAGGCCGCTGCCAACCCGGTGATCCTGGACTACCACCCCTTCCTCCCCACGGACCTGGGGGACCGGGAGACGGCCGGCGACCGGCCGCAGTACCGGCTGGCCCGGCTGGACCTGGCGGTCTTCGACGACACCGTCTGGCAGCTGTCAATGGACCTCGAGGTGCTCGGCGAGCTGATGGCCGAGCTGCCCGTGGAGGGCGCCCGGCGCTGGGAGGTCCTGCGCGCCGTCGAGCGCTGCCTCGACGCGATCGACCTGCAGGACGTCAACGGGACGGCCGCCGCGGCCCGTGCGGAGCTGGCCGGCGTGCTGGCCGCGCCCGCGGTGCCGTCCGCGCACCGGATCAGCGCGATCGGCCACGCCCACATCGACTCCGCCTGGCTGTGGCCGCTGCGTGAGACCGTCCGCAAGGTGGCCCGCACCACCGCCAACATGACCGCCCTGCTGGAGGAGGAGCCGGACTTCCTCTACACCATGTCGCAGGCGCAGCAGTACGCCTGGATCAAGGAGCACCGCCCCGAGGTGTACGCACGGGTCCGCAAGGCGGTGGCCGAGGGGCGGTTCGTCCCGGCCGGCGGCATGTGGGTGGAGTCCGACACCAACATGCCGAGCTCCGAGGCGATGGCCCGTCAGTTCGTCCACGGCAAAAGGTTCTTCCTGGAGGAGTTCGGGGTCGAGAACCAGGAGGCCTGGCTGCCGGACACCTTCGGCTTCACCGGCGGCCTGCCGCAGATCATCCGCAACGCGGGCTCCAGGTGGCTGCTGACCCAGAAGATCTCGTGGAGCCAGGTCAACAGGTTCCCGCACCACACCTTCCTCTGGGAGGGCATCGACGGGACCCGCATCTTCACCCACTTCCCGCCCGTGGACACCTACAACTGCTCGATGAAGGGCAGCGAGATCGCCCACGCGGCGCGGAACTTCAGGGACAAGGGGGTGGCCCGGCACTCGCTCGCCCCGACCGGCTGGGGCGACGGGGGCGGCGGGACGACCCGCGAGATGGTCGCCAAGGCCGCCCGGCTGCGGAACCTGGAGGGTTCGGCCACCGTCCGCTGGGAGAAGCCCGCCGAGTTCTTCGCCAAGGCCGAGGCCGAGTACCCGAACCCGCCGGTGTGGGTCGGCGAGCTCTACCTGGAGCTGCACCGGGCCACCCTGACCAGCCAGGCGCGCACCAAGCAGGGCAACCGGCGCAGCGAGAACCTGCTGCGCGAGGCCGAACTCTGGTGTGCGACCGCCGCGTTGCGCACCGGCGCGGAGTACCCGTACGAGCAGCTGGACCGGATCTGGAAGACCGTCCTGCTGCACCAGTTCCACGACATCCTGCCCGGCTCCTCGATCGCCTGGGTGCACCGGGAGGCCGAGGCGACGTACGCGGCGCTGGCCGGCGAGCTGGAGGAGCTGATCGGCGCGGCCCAGCAGGCGCTGGCCGGGGAGGCCTCGGGCGGCCGCGAGCTGGTGTTCAACGCGGCGCCGCACGCGCGCTCGGCCGTCCCGGCGGGCGGGGCGGCCGTCGTCGGTGACGCCGGGGCCGGCCCGGTGTGTACGGCGGCCGAGCGGCCCGGTGGCGGCTTCACGCTGGGCAACGGCCTGCTGGAGGTGGTGGTCGACGCGGACGGCCTGATCAGCTCGGTGGTGGAGACGGCGAGCGGCCGGGAGACCGTCGCCCCCGGCAGCCGCGCCAACCTGCTCCAGCTGCACCCGGACTTCCCCAACATGTGGGACGCCTGGGACGTCGACCAGTTCTACCGCAACACCGTCACCGACCTCACCGCCGTGGACGAGCTCACCGCCGCGGTCGAGGCCGACCGCGCCCACGTCCGGATCGCGCGTTCCTTCGGGTCGTCCACCGTCGTCCAGACGCTCACCCTGCGGGCCGGCGAGCAGCGGCTGGACATCGACACGGAAGTGGACTGGCACGAGACCGAGAAGTTCCTCAAGGCCGCGTTCCCGCTGGACGTCCACACCGAGCGCTACGCCGCCGAGACCCAGTTCGGCCACCTCTACCGGCCCACCCACACCAACACCAGCTGGGACGCCGCCAAGTTCGAGGCCTGCAACCACCGCTTCGTCCACCTGGACGAGCCCGGCTGGGGCGTCGCCCTGGTGACCGCCTCCACGTACGGCCACGATGTCACCCGGGCCGTGCGCGACACCGACGGCGGCACCACCACCACGGTCCGCTTCTCGCTGCTGCGCGCCCCGCGCTTCCCCGACCCGAAGACCGACCAGGGCCTGCACCGCTTCCGGCACGCCCTCGTCCCGGGCGCGGCGATCGCCGACGCCGTCCGCGAGGGCTACCGGATCGGCCTGCCCGAGCGGCGGGTCACCGGCAGCGCGGAGCGGGTCGCGCCGCTGGTCGAGCTGGACAACGACGCCCTGGTGGTGAGCGCGGTCAAGCTCGCCGACGACCGCAGCGGGGATCTGATCGTCCGGGTCTACGAGGCGGGCGGCGGCCGTGCCCGGGGCCGGCTCACCACCTCCTTCCCGCTGGCCGGCGCCGTCCCCTGCGACCTGCTGGAGCGGCCCTGGGACGGCACCCGCGGCGAGGTCGCGCTGGAGGACGGCGGGGTGCGGCTCGCGCTGCGGCCGTTCGAACTGGTCACGCTCCGGCTCAGCGCGGCCGCCTGACCGGCCGGTCCGGTCCCCCCGAGTCGGCACACCACCCGTCCGCCTACGCTGTGCGGTGCCCCGGCCCTCGTGGCCGGGGC
>NZ_JBEPAK010000129.1:0-20634 GCF_040298565.1 Kitasatospora sp. NPDC001539
GGGTTTTTGGGCGACACCCCCCGGGGGGGGGGGCTGGGTGGTGTGCGTCGGGGGCGGTTGCGTCCGGGGGTCCGCCCACGGCCGGGGAGCGAGCCCCCCGGCCGTCGGCGCCCCTCGCCTCAGTGCTGGGCGAACTGACCGGGCCGATAGCTGCCGGCGGGCTGGCGGATCATGACGTTGGCGCGGTTGAAGGCGTTGATCAGCGCGATGATGCAGACCAGCGCCGCGAGCTGCTCCTCGTCGTAGTGCTTCGCCGCGTTCTCCCACACCTCGTCGCTCACCCCGGTCCCGTCGGCCAGCCGGCTGCCCTGCTCCGCCAGCTCCAGGGCGGCCCGCTCCGCCTCGGTGAAGACGGTGGCCTCGCGCCAGGCCGCGACCAGGTTCAGCCTGGTCGCCTCCTCCCCCGCGTGCACGGCGTCCTTGAAGTGCATGTCGACGCAGAAGCCGCAGCCGTTGATCTGGCTGGCGCGCAGCCGCACCAGCTCCTGGGTGGCGTACGGCACGGTCGAGTCGGCGATCGGCTTGTTGGCGGCGATGAGGTGCTTGAAGACCTTGCCGATGATCGGGCTGGCGAAGGCGTTCAGTCGGGGTTCCATGGTGTGCTCCCTCGGAGTCGCTCGTCGTTGCTGCCATGAAGACCGCGCAGCCGGTCGGCTTGTGACCGGTTCCGGATGTGTCCTGCGTCACGCTGTGCGGCGTCGCTCCGGGCCGGTGCCGCTCCCCAGGCCCCGGCCCGCCCTCTCAGGCCCCGCCGTTGACCTGGACGACGGCATGGCGCCCGCTGGTGCGCCATGCCCCGCCGGTCCGGTCGAGGGCGGCGACGAGGTCCGCGCCGACCCCGACGACCACGTCCGACTTCAGGGTCCGCAGCGCGGCGACGGGGGACGGGAAGTGGCCGGCGGCCCCGGCGAAGGGGGTGGTGGGCGGCCAGAGCCGGTCGCCCACCAGGCGGCGGTAGTTGAGGTCGCCCTTGAGGACGGTCAGGGCCGCCCCGCCCAGCTCCGCCCGCAGGTCGGCGGGCATGTCGTGGTACGGCAGCGGCGCGCAGAAGAACGGGTGGGTGCGGACGGCGAGGCGGCCGCCGTCCAGGGCCCGCCACAGCCGCCGGCCGATCGCCTGCGCCCGGCCCCGGGCGCCCCGCAGCCGCCGCAGGGCGGCCAGGACGTCCGCCATGGTGGCGTCGGAGACGAAGTACGGCTGGGGCTTGACGTACAGCACGACCTCGGCGGCCCGGCCGTCGGCGAGCAGGTGGTCGATCAGCACCAGGTCGGGCAGCAGCTCGCGGCCGGCGTTGTCCGCGATCACGGCGACCCGGCCGCCCGGGGCGGCGTCCAGCACGGACCAGAGGGCGGCGCTGTCGTCGACCAGCAGGTCGGGGACGCCGGCCGCCGGGGTGCTCCCCGCAGCCGCCGTGATGCGGAAGCCGAGGTCCGCCCGGTTGCCCCACAGGGCGGAGGACAGCAGCGCCTGGGCGTGGCGCCGTTCCGGGAGGCCGTCGAGCTCGTCGAGGGCCGCCAGTTCGCCGTCCACGGCCGCTCCGGCCAGCTCGGCGTCCTTGAACGGCGCGAACGGATCGACGCCGTGCCAGGCGCCCGGCCCGAAGTACCCGGTGGCGTCGAGCAATCGGCGGTAGAAGTAGCTCTCCGCCCACAGGAACGGCGCCTCGCCCCAGGGCCGCCCCCACAAACCCTCGCCCCAGGCCAGCCACTGGTCGCGGTCGTGGGCGCCGTCCGGCAGCGGTTCGAGCACGCCGGTGGTGCTCTCCGCCGACAGCCGCTCCACCGCCGCCCGTTCGGAGGGTCCGTAGGGCAGCGCGTCGAGCACCTGGCGGACGAGCTCCGGGTGGCGCCGGTGGAACACGCCCCAGGCGAAGGAGCCCGGAACGTCGCTGCGGATCACGGGTGCGGTCGGCACGTCGGGTTCGTCTCCTCCGTGGGCGGGGGTCGTCAGTCGGTGCCGTCCGGGGCGGGCGCCGGCTTGCTGTGGAGGATCTCCCGGGCCTGCTCGGCGGCACGGGCGATGCTCTCCGAGACGAAGTCCATGAAACGGGCGACGTTCTCCAGCCGGACGCCGGCCGGGGTGGCGGCGCCGAGGACACCGGCGCCCTCGCGTGCGATCTGGACGAAGCGGGCGTTGGCGCGGGCGGTGGACATCATCGACTGGTACCAGACGTCGTCGTCGACGACGTAGCGCTCCCGGCGGCGTTCGTCGCGTTCCCGGCGGACGAGGCTCTGGCTGTCCAGGAACGCGATCGCCTTGGAGACGGACGCCGGGCTGATCCGGAGGCGCTGGGCGAGCTCGGACGCGGTGAGGCTGCCCGTGTCGGAGGTGAAGAAGCAGGCCAGCACCCGGGCCGCCATCCTGGGCACGCCCGACTGGATGAAGACGGCGGCGAACATCTCCTCGTACGCGCGCACCGCCTCGACGTCTCGCCCGTCGTCGGCCGGGGGCGCGGCCGCACTCCGGGCCGCGGGCTGCCGGCGGCGCTGGGCGCGGCGTTCGGTGGCCCGGTGGGCGAGTTCGGCGCGGTAGGCGGTGGGGCCGCCGTTGCGCATCACCTCGCGGGTGACGGTCGAGGTCGGCCGCTCCAGGCGCCGGGCGATCTCCGCGTACGCGAGGCCGTCGGCGAGCCCCAGCGCGATCTGCTGGCGTTCCTGCTGGGTGAGCCTGCCTCCCGGCATCGCGGTCTCCTCCGTGGGCGTCCTGTGGTGCGGCCACAGTAGCCCCACCTCGAACCCATTGCAACGATACGAGATCCGCCCGCCGCTTCCGAGGGGGTGGTGCGACCAGAGGACCGCCCCTCTGCCAGCGCTTATGATGCTCTACCGCCGAGCTGTCGCCGACCGCCCGACGCCATGCAACGCGGCTTTTCCTCGGCCGGAAACACGCGCCCGGCGGTCCGGCAGTCGGCGGCACCGAAGGCCGCCGGGCGCCGCGCGGGCCGCGCACGGGCGCCCGGCCCTCGCGCGGCCCGTAGGCGGCCGGTCCCCACGGACGGGCTCAGAGGCTGCGGGCGGTGATGTCGCCGTGGTTGGTGGTGGCCCGGATGTCGAGGCCGACGGTGCCGTCGTTGCGCAGCGAGTTGGTGACCCGGCCGTGGGCGGTGCCGGCGTCGAGGGAGGCGGAGGTGCCCGCCGCGGCGCCGACGGTGATGCTGCCGGACTCGGTGCGCAGGGTGAGGGTGCCGCGCACGGCCTCGGCGACGCGGATGTCGCCGCGGGCGGTGCTGATGGCCCCCGGGCCGGTGAGCCGGCCGATCTCGACGTCGCCGTCGACCGCGGTCAGGCGCAGGCTCGCGGCCTCGTCCACCTTGATCCGCCTGTAGGCGCCCTCGAAGTCGACGTCGCCCAGGCGCCCCACGCCGCGCAGTTCGGCGGCCGCGGTGCGGGCCTCGACGCGGGAGCCGGCCGGCAGCTGCACGGTGATCTCGACGGCGCCGGGGCCGACCAGGCCGTTCTCGGCCTCGGCGGTGTGGATCCGCAGGACGCCCTCGGCGTAGCTGACGGTGGTCCGCTCGGTGGTCCGCACGTCGCGGCTCTTGCCGGGGTCGGCGGGGCGGACCTCGACGGTGGTGTCGGTGCGGTCGGCGGCGATGAACTGGAGGCGGCCGGCGGGGACGTCCAGGACGGCGGCGATCGGGGCGGCGGTGGCGAAGGTCTGCATGGTCTCTTCTCCTTGTTCGTTCGGCGGGCTCTTCTTGGCCCGTCGTTTCCGACAACGGAAAAGCTACGTTGCGTTCACAGATCTGGCAACGTATTCGTTGCGTCAAACTGACATCCCCGCAGGTAAAGCGCGCAAAATCGTTGCACCCAGAGTGAATCGAACGCAACAGCACGCCGGAGCTGTCGTTGCAATGCGTGTGAAATGAACGCCACGCCGGGCGACCGGTCGCGAATCCCGGGCGGGACGGTGCCCACGCCTCCGCCCCAATAACTGATGAAACGTCAAAACTACTTACCTGCAGCACCGTTGAAGCGAAACACGGCCGCCCTTCGCAGACGGAGGATCTGGCATGATGGGCCACCCGATCCGCGCTCGACCCCGGGTGCCGGTCCGCGCCGGCTTGACTCCTTGATCGCCTCGACGGGCGGAAGGTGAGGATGATCGTGACAGCCACCGACACCCCGGCCGGCGAGGCCCCCGCCTACCCGATGGCGCGCAGCTGCCCCTTCCGGATGCCCGACGGCTACGAACGCCTGCGGGCGGACGGGCCGTTGTCGCGGGTGACGCTCTACGACGGCCGGCAGGTCTGGCTGGTCTCCGGGAGCGCGGAGGGCCGCGCCCTGCTGCTCGACCCCAGGGTTTCCGTGGACGTGAGGCACCCGTCCTTCCCCGCCCTGACCCCGCAGTCCGCCGAGCAGGCCGAGGCCGGGTTCTCGCCGCCGCTGAGCGGCGTCGACGACCCCGAACACGGCCACCAGCGGCGGATGGTGATCCCCGCCTTCGGCGTCCGGCGGATCGCCGCCCTGCGCCCGAGGATCGAGGGGATCGCCGAGGAGCTGGTGGCGACGATGGTGGCCGGAGGCGGCCACGCCGACCTGGTCACCTCGTACTCCCTGCCGCTCGCCTGCGCGGCCAACTTCGCGCTGCTGGGCGTCCCGGACGAGGACGGCCGCTACATCGCCGAACGCACCCGCCAGGTGCTCGCGCCGTCCGGCGGAAACGCCCCCGGCCAGGCCGTGAAGCTCTTCGACGAGATCCTCGACCGGCTGCGCGAGCTCATCGCCCGCAAGGAGCGGGAACCGGGCACCGGGCTGATCGACGACCTCCTGGCGGCCAGGGCGGACGGGGGCGGCATGGACGGCGACCAGTTGGTGGCGCTCTGCGCGATCCTCCTGACCGGTGGCGACGACACCACCTCCAGCACCATCGCGGCGGCCGTCCTCGCCCTGCTGGAACACCCGGACCAGCTCGAACGCCTGCGCCTCGAGCCGGAGTCGATCAGCGGAGCGGTCGACGAGCTGACCCGGCTCACCTCCGTCGCGGACGTGCTGCCGCGCGTCGCCACGGCGGACATCGAGCTGGCCGGGCGGACCATCCGGGCGGGGGACGGCGTCCTCGTCTCGCTGATGCTGATGAACCGGGACCACGCGGTCTGGCAGGAGCCCGACACCCTGGACATCGACCGCAAGGCCGGCCGCCACGTCGCCTTCGGGTACGGCATCCACCAGTGCGTCGGCCAGAACCTCGCCCGGGCCGTCATCGAGACGGCCCTGACCGTCCTGCTCCGCCGCGTCCCGACCCTGCGCCTGGCCGTCCCCGCCGACCAGGTGCGGGCCAATCCCCCGTACGTGCTGCAAGGCAGCGTGCCCGCGCTGCCGGTGACCTGGTAGGAGCCTCCGTGGGTACCGACATCGAGATCGACACGGCCCGGTGCATCGGCGCGGCCCTGTGCACCCGGCACGCGCCGGAGGTGTTCACCCAGGACGACGACGGGGTGGTGGAACTCCTCCCGGGCGGCACGGGCACGGCGGCGGACCCGCTGGTCCGGGAGGCCGCCGAAGCCTGCCCCGTCCAGGCCATCACCCTGGGCACCGGATGACGGGAGCGTCCTGACCGCCGCGGGCGCGACTCCGCTTCCCGAGGCGCCCGACCCACGGCCGGTCTGCCGGTCTGCCGGACGGAACGCGGCCTGTACGCCGGGTTCTGTCTCCCGGGTCGCTCGCGCAGCCCGGGGAGGCGGTCATCCATCTAGGACTGCCGTTGCCGACAGCCTCGTGCGGTCCACCCGCGGACTCGGGCGAGCAGCCTTCGGACGTCCGCGCACGGTGCCCGAGGGCACCGATCTTGACCTTGCTCCAGGTGGGGTTTACCGAGCCGGCCGGGTCACCCCGGTCGCTGGTGGTCTCTTACACCACCGTTTCACCCTTACCCACGCGCCGAAGCGGTGGGCGGTCTGCTTTCTGTGGCACTGTCCCGCGGGTCACCCCGGGTGGGCGTTACCCACCACCCTGCTCTGTGGAGCCCGGACGTTCCTCGGCGGGTCAGGGACCCGTCGCGACCGCCCGGCCGGCTCTTCCGCCGTACTGGTCATCGTAGCCGCTCGGGCGGGGCCTCCTGCACACCGGACCGGGCCGCGGGCGGCTCGGCCCCGAGGCGGGCGGCCACCCGGGCGGCCGTCCCGGTGGCCCAGGCGGTGGTGGTGGCCAGCCCGAGGACGAGGATCACCGAACCGAGGCCGACCAGGATCCACCAGCCGGCGTGGCTGGCCGGGGCGAACCCGGTGGCCATCGGGCCGACCACGGCCGAGGTGACGACCGTGCCGATCACCGCCACCCCCAGCGACTGGCCGACCTGGCGGCTGGTCGAGGCGACCGCGGCGGCCACCCCCGCCTGGGCGCGCGGCATCCCGGAGACGGCCGCGTTGGTGATCGGTGGGTTGACCATGCCGAAGCCGAAGCCGAACAGCGCGTACGCGACGAGCAGCAGCGCCGAGGGCGAGTCGGCGGTCAGCCGGGTCAGCAGCAGGCCGCTCGCGGCGAGGCAGAGCCCGGCGACGGCCAGCGGCACGCGCGGGCCGCGGCTGCTGACGATCCGTCCGGACACCGGCGAGCAGACCAGCATCATCCCGGCCATCGGCAGGGTCCACAGGCCGGCCTCGACCGGGCCGTAGTGCCGGACGGTCTGCAGGTAGAGGGTGTTGAGGAAGAGGAAGCCACCGAGCCCGGCGAAGGCGCAGACCGCGGTGACGGTGGCGCCGGTGAACGGGGCGCTGGCGAAGAACCGCGGGTCCACCAGCGGCTCGGCGACCCGCCGCTCCCAGAGCGGGAAGGCGACCAGCGCGGCCACCGCCGCCGCGGCGAGGGCGAGGATCAGCGGGGAGGTCCAGCCGTTGCCCGGGCCCTCGATGATCGCGGCGGTCCCGCAGCCCAGCAGGACGATCATCAGCAGCTGTCCGAGCGGGTCGAGCCGGCGCGGCCTCGGCGCGCGCGACTCGGGAACGTAGCGGATGGTCAGCAGGATCGCGGCGAGCGCCACCGGGACGTTGATCAGGAAGATCGACGGCCAGCCCGCGCCGTCCACCAGGAAGCCGCCGAGCAGCGGCCCCAGCGCCATGGAGATGCCGACCACGCCGCCCCAGACGCCGATCGCCCGGGCCCGCTCCCTGGGGTCGGTGAAGGTGTTGGTGATGATCGACATCGCCACCGGGTTGAGCATCGACCCGCCGACCGCCTGCACCGCCCGGAACACCACCAGCCACTCCAGGCTCGGTGCCAGGCTGCACAGCAGCGAGCCGAGCGCGAAGCAGGCCAGCCCGATCCGGAACACCCGGCGGCGGCCGAAGCGGTCGGCCACCGAGCCGAACAGCATCAGCAGCGAGGCCAGCACCACGGTGTAGGCGTCGATGATCCACTGCAGCCCGGAGGCCGGGGCGTCCAGGTCCTTCTGGATCGCCGGCAGGGCGATGTTCACCACGGTGTTGTCCAGGCCGACGATGAACAGGCTCATGCAGCAGATCGCGAGGACGAGCAGACGGCGGCGGCGCCCGGGGTCGGGGTCGGCGGGCGAGGCGGGCGCGGGGGCGGGGGCGGGGAGCGAAGCGGCATCGGGCACGGACCGATCCTCCCACCGCCGGGCGGGGGCGGGGCCGCGGATCGGACCGTCCGGGTGGCGGGATCCGCGGGTTCCGGCGGCGGCCGCTCAGACGGCGGAGAAGCGGACCGTCCGGGTGGCCGGATCGGCCTTGGTCAGGCGGACGTCGATCACCCGGCCGAGCGGGAGCGGCGGCGCGGCGGCGGCGCGCTCGGGGCCGGCCTGGGTGTCCGTGCCCACGCCGCCGACCGGGCCGGGCGTGCCGACCGGGGTGCCGGTGCCCACGCCGCCGACCGGGCCGGGCGTGCCGACCGGGGTGCCGGTGCCCACGCCGCCGACCGGGCCGGGCGTGCCGTCCGCCGGACCGACGGCACGGTCGCAGCGGGCCCGTACGGCCGGCTCGCGCAGCTGGACGGTGCCGGAGCCGGGGCGGTGCGCGTCCACCTCGATGACCACCGCGGAGAACTCCTCGCCCTCCCGGCCGGCCAGCAGCTCCGCCTCCACCAGGTCCACGCAGGCCCGTTCCACCTCGGCCGCCCGCCGGTCCCCGCTCGCCATCAGCGCCGGTACGGCCGGCAGCGCCTCGCGCGCCCAGTCCGGCACGTCCTCCCCCGCCGCCACCGCCGCGCACACCTCCTGCGCGAAGCGGTCGCCGAGCCGGCGCAGCGGAGCGGTGCAGTGGGCGTACGGGGCGGCCAGCGCGGCGTGGCCCGGCTCGGCGGGGGCGGGCAGGCCGCGCGACTCGTCGAAGGCCTGGTAGCCGGCGCCGCGCAGCAGTCCGGTGCAGGCGTTGAGGAAGGCCGCGTCGAGCGGGGCGCCCGGGTCCAGCGAGCGGACGAGTTCCGGGTACGGGAGGTCCTTCGGCCAGTCCACGTCCAGTGCGGCGGCGATCCGGCGCAGCCGGTCGTACCCGGCGGCGGGTGCGGCGGGCAGGGTGCGCAGCAGGCCGACGCCCGCGTCCAGCATCAGCTCGGCCGCGGCCATGCCGGTGAGCAGGGAGATCTGGGCGTTCCAGCCGTCGGCGGGGGTCGGCGCGCGGTAGCCGAGGACGTAGCCGTGCAGGGTCTCCTCCACCTCCTGCTCGGGCACCGGCAGGCTGATCCCGCCACGGGCGCGCTCCTGCTCCTCGCGCAGCCTGCCGATCACCGCGAGCAGGGCGAGCTGTTCGTCGGCGCCGCCGAGGTCCACGGCGCGCTGGACGGCGGCGTAGTCCAGCCGGCGGTGCGAGCGGACCAGGGCGCGGCGGACGTCGGCCAGCACGACGGCGCCGTCGGCGTCCAGGTCCAGCTGCCAGAGCAGGGCGGGGCGCGGTTCGCCGGGCAGCAGGCTGGCGGCGTCCTCGGAGATCCGGGCGGGGTGCAGCGGGACGCGGTGGTCGGGGAAGTAGAGGGTCTCGACCCGGCGCCGGGCCTCGGCGTCGATCGCCCGGCCCGGCCGGACGAAGGCGGCGACGTCGGCGATCGCGTAGTGCACCCGGTAGCCGCCGCCCGGGCGGTGGCTGAGGTGCATGGCCTGGTCGAGGTCCCGGGAGCCCGGCGGGTCGACGGTGAACAGCGGCAGCTCGGTGGCGTCGTACCCGGGCAGCCGCGGCCGCTCGGCCGCCTCCTCCGCCTCGGCGAGCACCTCCTCGGGCCACTCGGTGCGGATCTCCAGGCGGGCGCGGAGTTCGGCCAGCTCGGTGTTGATCCGGGCGGAGTCGGCGGCCTTGACGCGCAGTTTTCGGCGGGGCATGGACGCCAGGGTAGGGCGGAACCGGGCGGTTCCGGACGGAGGCTCAGCGTCCCAGCAGGGACTTCAGGTCCTTCGCCGCGAGGGTGACCGCGTCGTCGTAGCCCCCGGTGGCCAGCCGCAGCACGAAGGCCACGGCGTCGTCCGGGTGCGGATCGGTGTACGGCTCGGCGTTGTAGTCCAGGAACAGCAGCATCGCCTCGAAGGCGGTGCGCTTGTTGCGGTCGACGAGCGGGTGGTTGCGGGCCAGGCTCTGGCCGAGGGCGGCCGCCTTGGTCCAGAGGTCGGGGTAGGCGTCGCCGCCGAACAGGCTCGCCCGGGGGCGGGCGATCGCCGAGAGGAGGCCGCCGAGATCGCGGATGTTCTCCCGGCCGCCGGCGAGGTAGGTGACGTCCTCCAGGTCGAGGTACTCCGTCACAGGTCCTTCAGCCTCTCCAGCGTCTCCGCGTTGGCGGCGCGGATCCGGGCGACCATGGCGGCGCGGCGCGCGGCCCTGCCCGGTGCTCCCTCGGCGAGCGCCGGGGGGACGTCGGAGCGGGGGACCTCGAAGGCCAGCTCGGCGGTGTCCGATCCGGCCGGGGCCTCGGTCACCCGCATCCGCCCGGCCATCACCGCCTCGGCCGCGGCCCGCACCGCGAACTCCAGTGCCTGCCGGGTCTCCGCCGGCAGGCCGGCGGGCAGGCTCACGGACAGGGGCTCCACCGCGGCGTCGCCGTCGTCGGGCTCGGTGTTCAGGGGACGGATGGTCATCTCGTTCACTCTCCTCCGGGCTCACCGTAGTGGTGAACGCCGGGCGCTCCCACCGCATTGCCGCCGGTCTCGCCGGCCCTGGCCGTACCGGCGGCCCGTGCCGCGGCTGCCGGCTGCCGGCTGCTGGCACCGGCGTAAGCACTCCTACGGTGGGGGGAGGCGAACGGCTGCGGAGGGGGTTCGGACGATGGCTGGTACGGGTGGGGGTGCGGGCGCGGCTGCGACTGCGGTGCGGGTCACCGGGGGTGCGGTGTCGGCGGCGCTGGCGTTGACGGGGGCGCTGCACGCGGTGTGGGCGGTCACGCCCTGGCCGCTGCGGACGCCGGAGGAGTTCGCGGACGCCGTGGTGGGGACGGGGGACGGCGTGCCGCCGGCGGGGGCGTGCCTGGCGGTGGCGGGGCTGCTGGGGGCTGCCTCCTACCTGGTGGCGGCGGAGGCCGGGGTGTTGCCGGCGGGCGGGTCGCAGGGGTCGCGCCGGGCGGGGGTGAGCCCGGCGGGGGTGCGGGCGGGGCGGTGGCCGGTGTGCTGCTGGCACGCGGGGTGGCCGGGCCGGTGCTCTTCGGGCGCGTCAGTGCGCGCACGGAGCGGTTCCGGCGGCTGAACGTCCGGTACTACTCGCCTCTGTGCGTGGTGCTGGGAGCCGGAGCGGCCGCAGTAGGGTGGCGGGGTTCGTCTGCCACAAACTGTTGAGGAGTCCGCTGTGCTGGTGCTGTTGCCGCCCTCGGAGGGCAAGGCCGCGTCCGGGGACGGCGAGCCCGTCGCGCTCGACCGCCTGTCGCTGCCGGGGCTGACGGCGGCGCGCGGCGCGGTGCTGGACGCGCTGGTCGGCCTCTGCCGGGGCGACGAGGACACCGCCGCCGAGGTGCTGGGGCTCACCCCCGGGCTGCGCGGGGAGATCGCCAAGAACGCGGGCCTGCCGACGGCGGGCGCCCGTCCGGCGGCCGAGGTGTACACCGGGGTGCTGTTCGACAACCTCGACCTGGCCGGGCTGGACGCCGCCGCGTACGGGCGGGCCGAGCGTTCACTGCTGGTGTTCTCCGGGCTGTGGGGCGCGGTGCGGATCTCGGACCGGATCCCGTCCTACCGCTGCTCGATGGGTGTGAAGCTGCCCGGACCGGGGGCGCTCGGCCCGCACTGGCGGGGCGCGATGGCCTCGGTGCTGCCGGAGGTGGCGGACGGGCTGGTGCTGGACCTGCGCAGTTCCGCGTACGCGGCGGCCTGGAAGCCGGCCGGCGAGGTGGCCTCCCGTACCGCGACCGTCCGGGTGCTGCAGGAGCGGAACGGCAAGCGCACGGTGGTCAGCCACTTCAACAAGGCGACCAAGGGCCGACTGGTGCGGGACCTGCTGGTCGCCGGGGCCGAGCCGAAGACGCCGGGCGAGCTGATGGACGCGCTGCTGGAGCTGGGCCACCGGGTCGAGCTGGCGGCGGAGGGCACGGCGCGCAAGCCGTGGCAGCTGGACGTGGTGGTCACGGAGGTGCACTGACCGCCGGTGCACTGACCGCCGGTGCGCTGGCCGTCGGCGCGCTGGCCGCCGATGCTCCGACCGCCGGCGCGCTGACCGCCGGGCCGTTGGCGGCAGCACGGCCGACGGCGGGAGCACAGCCGGCGGCCGGAGCACAGCCGGGGCCGGGCCGCGAGCCCGGGGACGGTCAGCGCAGGTGCGAGGTGTCGTTGAGCAGCCGCAGCGAGGCGTTGCCGTCCGCGTAGTACTGGACGGCGCAGAGCGAGGCTGCGGACAGCTCCATCCGGTACATCGAGTCGGGCGGGGCGCCGAGCGCCAGCCGGACGAGCGTCTTGATGGGGCTGACGTGGGAGACCACCAGCACGGTCTTCCCCGGGTACCGGGCGAGGATCTTGTCCCGGGCCAGGCCGGCCCGGTGGGTGAGGGTGGCGAAGCTCTCGCCGCTGCCGGTCGGCCTGGCCTTGGCTGAGCCCAGCCAGGCCGCGAGGTCGGCGGGGTAGCGCTCGTGCACCTCGGCGAAGGTCAGGCCCTCCCAGTCGCCGAAGTCGACCTCGCGCAGCCCCTCCTCGTACCGGACCTCCAGGCCGAGCCGGGCGGCGACGGTCTCGGCGGTCTGCCGGGTGCGGCGCATCGGGGAGGCGACGACCGCCTGGATGCTGCCGCGCGCGGCCAGCGCCTCGGCGGCCCGTTCGGCCTGCCAGCGGCCCTTGTCGGAGAGCTCCGGATCGGTGCCGCCGCTGCCGGAGAAACGCTTCTCCGGGGTGAGCGGGGTCTCTCCGTGGCGCAGCAGCACGAGCGTGGTGGGGGAGCCGAGGTCGGCGGGGGCGGCCCAGCCCGCCTTGGGCGCCGTGGTCTCCAGCGGGGGCTCCGGCAGGGGCTCCGCCACGGTCGCCGGGGCCTTCGGCCGGGGCTCCCACTGCCGGCCCGCCCGGCCGGCGTCCATCGCCTCGTTGGCCAGCCGGTCGGCGTCCTTGTTCCGCTCGCGCGGGATCCAGGTGTAGCTGACCCGGTCGCGCGGGAAGACGGTGCGCGCCTCGGCGGCGAGCGGCTGCATGTCGGGGTGCTTGATCTTCCAGCGCCCGGACATCTGCTCGACGACCAGCTTGGAGTCCATCCGGACGTCCACCGAGGCGTCCGGGTCGAGGGCGTGCGCCGCCCTGAGGCCGGCGATCAGGCCCTGGTACTCGGCCACGTTGTTGGTGGCGTGGCCGATGAACCCGGCGGCCTCGGCGACGAGCTGCCCGGTGTCGCCGTCCCGGACCACCGCGCCGTAGCCGGCCGGCCCCGGGTTGCCCCGGGACCCGCCGTCCGCCTCGACGACGAAGCGCGCCGCCACCGGATCAGACGCCCGAGTCGGCGGTGCGGACCAGGATCCGCGAGCAGTTCTCGCAGCGGACGACCTTGTCGGCCGGCTCGGCCTTGATGGCGTTCAGCTCGGTGATCGAGAACTCGGTGCGGCAGCCCTCGCAGCGGCGCTGGTAGAGGCGGGCCGCGCCGACACCGCCCTGGGTCTCGCGCAGCTTGGCGTACAGCTTCAGCAGGTCGGCGGGGATGACGGCGGCGACGGCCTCGCGGTCGCGCTTGACCTTCTCGGCCTCGGCGTCGATCTCGGCGAAGGCGGCGTCGCGGCGGCCCTCGGCCTCGGTGAGGACGACGGTGGAGTGCTCCAGGCGGGCGGTCAGCTCCTCGACCCGGCTGTTGGCGCTCTCCTGGCGCTCCATGATCTCCAGCACGACCTCCTCGAGGTCGCCCTGGCGCTTGGCCAGCGAGCCGATCTCGTGCTGGAGGTTCTCCAGGTCCCGCGGCGAGGTGATCGCGCCGGAGTCCAGGCGCTGCTGGTTGCGGGCGGCACGGGCACGGACCTGCTCGACGTCCTGCTCGGCCTTGGCCAGCTCACGGGCGGTGTCGCCCTTCTGGGCCTCGGCGGCGACGACGAGGTCCTTGAGCGCGGTGTGGTCGGCGGTGGCCTTCTCGATCTCGGCGTGCTCCGGCAGGCTCCGGCGCCGGTGGGCCAGCTGGTCGAGCTTCGAGTCGATGGCCTGGAGGTCGAGCAGGCGGATCTGGTCGGCGGGCGCGGCGTTCAAGCGGAAAGCTCCTGTGAATCGGGTCAGGCGGTGAAGGACATGGGGGCGTGCGCGGTCCACGGGTCGGTGACCCGGTGGGAGACCTTGGTCTCCACGGCCCAGCCGCGCTCGTCGGCGACGCCCCGCAGGGCGCGCTCGGCCAGCGCGAGCCAGGGCCACTCGGTGGCCCAGTGGGCGGCGTCGACCAGCGCGACCGGCGCGGCCTCGGCCGCCTCGGACGCCGGGTGGTGGCGCAGGTCGGCGGTCACGTAGGCGTCCACGCCGGCCGCCCGGACCTCGGCGAACAGGCTGTCGCCCGAACCGCCGCACACGGCGACCCGGCTGACCAGCCGGTCCGGGTCACCGGAGACACGGACCCCGGCGGCGGTGGCCGGCAGGCCCCGGGCGACCTGGGCGGCGAAGGCGGACAGCGGCAGCGGGGGCTCCAGCAGGCCGATCCGGCCGGTGCCGCGGCGGCCCGCCGGGTCGGTCGGGTCCGGCACCAGCGGACCGGTGACCCGCAGGCCGACGGCCTCGGCGAGCGCGTCCGAGACGCCCGGGTCGGCGTGGTCGGCGTTGGTGTGCGCGACGTGCAGCGCGATGCCGTTGGTGATCAGCGTGTGCACCACCCGGCCCTTGAAGGTGGTGGCGGCCACGCTGGTGGTGCCGCGCAGGTAGAGGGGGTGGTGGGTGACGACGAGGTCGGCGCCCCACTCCACGGCCTCGTCGACGACGGCCTGGACGGGGTCGACGGCGAACAGCACGCGGCGGACCTCGGCCTGAGGGTCTCCGCAGACCAGGCCGACGGCGTCCCAGGACTCCGCCCACTGCGGCGGGTAGACCTCTTCGAGCGCGGTGATGACGTCGGACAGTTTCGGCACCTGTCGAGACTACCGTGCGCACGGCGCCGGTCGGGCCCCGGCCGTTCGGGGGCGGCTTCGCCGGGGGCCGGGGGTGGCTTCCCCGGGGGCCGGGGGTGGCCTCCCCGGGGGCCGGGGGTGGCCTCCCCGGCCGTTCGGAGGCGTGCGCGGCGGGTGCCCGGGGCGGGTGCCGCGTGCCGTTGGACGTGACCGCCCCTGCGGCGTTCGGACGTGGCCGCCCTGCCGCGTTCGGACGCGGGTACCGGGGGCGTACGGGTGCGCGTCAACCCGGCGCGCGGGCGCGCCAACCTGCGGCGGGGCGCTCGTACGGGCCCGCACGAGCGGTGTGCGCCCGTGCGCCGGGCGCTCCACGCGCACAGCAGGCCCCCCGTCCGAATTCGAAACCGCCTTTGGATCACCCTTACGAGTGAAGTGACCGGGTCTGCGTTGAGGCTTCGGTTTTCTCGAAACTAACTTCAGTCCTGCGAACGGGAGTTGCCCCGGCAGTAGCCCCATGGGGGCCGGGAGGGCACAGCGCCGGAGCGGGCCCGCGGCCCGCCGGACCGGCGGTCCGGGCTCCCCCTCGGAGGGGGTCGCAACCGACGGGGAACCGATCAGGCCGGGCCGCCGCGCCCGGGTGCCGAGCAGCGGCGCCCGCGACGCGGCGGCGGGGACGAAGGGATGTGGTGGCGGATGGGAGCGGGCACATCGCTGCGTACGGCCGGGGGCGGGCGGTCGGCGGGGCACGGGCCGGATGCGGGCGGTTCGTGGCCGGAGGCGGTGCGGGCGGCACTGGCCGGTGCCGGAGGCCGGGGAGGCGACGGCGGCTGGGACGTCACCGTCGGCGGCTTCTGGTGCACGGCCAGGCCGTCCGCGTCCTCCCCCTTACCGGAGCAGGGGTGGAAGCTCCACGTCAGCGCGGCGTCGGTGGTGGGCGGGGAGGTGCTCGCGGCCGTGGTGCGGGTGCTCGCCGCCGACCCGTGCAGCTTCAAGTTCGCCGCCGGGGAGGAACGGCTGCGGGAGCTCAACTCCCGTAACAGCGACCGTGGTTCGGCAGGCAAGTTCATCACCGTCTACCCGGCGGACGACGCCCGGTTCCAGCGGCTGGCGGCGGCGCTGGACCGGGCCACGGCCGGGCTGCCGGGGCCGGTGGTGCTGTCCGACCGGCCGTACCGGCCGGGCAGCCGGGTGCACTACCGGTACGGCGCCTTCGCCTCGCGGGCGGAGCTGGGCAACGACGGGGAGTACCGCTCGGTGCTGCGCGGGCCCGGCGGGGAGCGGGCCGAGGACGTGCGCGGGGGTTCGTACCGGGCGCCCGGGTGGGCCCGGGACCCGTTCGCCGTGCCCGGCGGCGTCGCACCCGCCGCCGCGCCCCCGGCCCGGAAGCGCGGCGGGGTGCTGCTGGCCGGGCGGTACGCGGTGACCGCCGCCGTCCGGCACGGCGCCAAGGGCGGCGTGTTCCTCGGGCGGGAGGCGGCCGGCGGCACGGAGGTCGTGGTCAAGCAGGCCCGCGCGCACATCGAGGTCGACCGCTCCGGGACGGACGCCCGCGACGCCCTCCGGCACGAGGCCGCCCTGCTCGCCCGCCTGGACGGGCAGGAGATAGCGCCGCGCGCCCTCGAACTGATCGAGCAGGACGACTCCGTCTTCCTGGTGCAGGAACGAATCGCCGGACAGCCGCTCGGCGCCTGGGTCGCGGCCAGGCTGCGCCGCGACGGCAGCCCGGACGTGGACTGGGCCGAGGCCGAGCCGGTGGTGCACGGGCTGCTCGACCTGGTCGAGCGGGTGCACGCCCAGGGCCTGGTGCTGCGCGACCTCTCCCCCGGGAACGTGATGGTCCGGCCGGACGGCACCCTGCGACTGGTCGACCTGGAACTCGCCGCCCAGACCGGCCACCGGGCCGGCTCCGCCGGCACCCCCGGCTACCGCGCCCCGGAGCAGGGGCGGCTCGCCCCGGCCGGCACCTGCGTCGCCGATCCGGCCGTGGACCTGTACGCGCTCGGCGGCCTGCTCTTCCTGCTGGCGACCGGACACGACCCCCTGCTGCCGGAGGACCTGCCCCGGGCCCGCCCGGTCGCCGAGCGTCTCGGCCGCTGGCTCTCCCTCGCCGCCCGCACGGGCGCGACGGCGCGGCGGCTGGCCCCGCTGGTGCTGGGGCTGCGGGCGGAGGAGCCGGAAGCGCGGTGGAGCCTGGCCCGGGCGCGGGCCGAGCTGGGCGGGGCGGCTCCGCTCACCGTCAGCCCGCTGTGGCAGGCCGCCGCCGCCCGACAGCGGCCGGGCACCACCGCGCGACGCGACGGCGCCCCGGCTCCGGCTCCGGCCCCGGCCCCCCTCGACCGGCTGCTCCACGACGGCCTGCGGCACCTCGCAGCCACCGTGACGCCCGAGCGGCCCGACCGCCTCTGGCCCGTCGTCCCCGCCGGGGAGCGGACGGACCCCTGCAACGTGCAGCACGGCGCGGCGGGCGTGCTCGCCGTCCTGGCCCGGGCCGTGACGGCCGACGGACTGCCGGAGGACCTCCGGGCGGAGGCCGCGCGCACGGCCCGTACCGCCGTGCGCTGGATCGAACGGCGCGTCGCGGCGGAGCCGGTGGTGCTGCCCGGGCTGCACTACGGGCGGTCCGGCACCGCGTGGGCGCTGCTGGACGCTGCCCGCGCACTGGGCGACGGGGAAGCGGCGGAGCGGGCGGCCGCGCTCGCCCGGCGGATTCCCGTCGCGTGGCCCAACCCCGACGTGTGCCACGGCGCGGCGGGTGCTGGTTTCACCCAACTCCGTTTCGCCGCCGAGACTTTCGGCGCGGGCGCGGGCCTCGGTGCGGGCTCCGGCGGGGACTTCCTCGCCCGGGTGGCCTGCTGCGCCCGCGGTCTGCTGGCCGCCTCGCGGCAGGAGCCGTACGGGACGGTCTGGCCGGTACCGGCGGACTTCGACTCGGCGCTCGCCGGGATCACCCACCTCGGCTTCGCCCACGGGGTCGCGGGCGTGGGCGCCTTCCTGCTCGCCGCTGCCGAGGCCCTCGGCGGCCCGGCCGCAGGAGCCTCGGCCTCGGAGCCGACGACCGCCGACCCGACGACCACCGTCCCGACGACCGCAGACCCGACGAGCGGAGAGCCGCTGACCGGAAAGCCGCTGACCGCGGACCCGAGGACCGCGTCGGCACCGGCCTGGGAGCCGACTCACGCGCCGCTCGCCGCGCAGGCCCTGGCCGCCGCCGTCGACGCCGGACGCACGCTCGCCGCGACCGCACGCTGGGGCCAGGACCGGCGGACCGCCTGGTGGCCGCAGAGCGCCACCGATCCCGAGCACGTCCGGCTCTCCCACTGGTGCAGCGGCTCCTCCGGCGCGGGCAGCTTCCTGCTCCGACTCGCACGGGCCACCGGCGAAGCCGCCACCCTCGACCTCGCCCGCGCCGCCGGGCGGGCCGTGCTCGCCGGCCGCTGGCACAGCGGACTGAGCGCCTGCCACGGGCTGGCCGGCGACGGCGAGTTCCTGCTCGATCTCACCGAGGCGACCGGTGAGCCTGAATTCCGCACCGGCGCCGAGGAGTTGGGTCAGCTGATCACCACCCGGGCCGCCCTGCGCGACGGCCTGCTGACACTCGCCGACGAGACCGGGACCGGCTGCGCCACCGCCTACGGCACCGGCACCGCGGGCCCGCTGTCCTTCCTGCTCCGGCTGCGCCACGGCGGCCCCCGACTCTGGCTCGACCCCGTCCCGGCCGCCCCGGCCGTCCCGCCCGTCCGGCACCGACTCCCCGCCCAGGACGGCGCGGTGAGCGGATCGTGAACGTGGCCACTCGCACCACCACCCGAGCCCTGCGGCGCCTCAGCTTCACCTTCGCCGCCGACGGCAGCCACGCAGCCTGCCTCGCCTCGGCCGCCGACAGCGCCTGGTACGTGGAGAGTTGGCGACTCCCGCAGCAGCCCGGACCGGCCGTACCGACCGTACCGGCCGAACCCGCCGTACCGACCGCGCTGCCGCTGCCCGGCAACCGCTCGGAGAACCTCCGCTCTCAGCTGGTGGCGCTGCCGGACGGCTCGGTGCTGGTCTGCCGGCACGACGGCGAGCGGCATGAGCTGGTCCGCCTCGCGGCCAGCGAAACCGACGTCGTGGAACAGCAGTTGGCCAGCCTCCGGATGCCCGGGCTGCGCCTGCTGCCGCTCCCCGTACCGCCCGACGCCGGCCCGCGCACGCCGGTGGCGCTCGCCCTCGGCACCGACACCCGCCCGGCGACCACCGCCTGGCTGGTCCGGGCGGACGGCAGCGAACCCGAGCAGGTCGCCGAGATCCCCGGCCTGCACGGCGGCGGCGCCTGGCTCGACCACGCGGGCGCACTGCTCGCCCTGGACCGGGTGGCCGGCGGGCTGGTCCGCAGCGTGGTCCTGGACCTGCGCAGCGGCACCACCACCCCGCTGCTGGAGATCGGCGAACGCAGCAACGACCGACTGGTGCTGTTCGATCCCGACACGCGTTTCGCGATGGTGCGCAGCGACGCACCCGGCACCGACCGGCTCGGCTGGGGCGTGCTGGACGGCGGCCGGCCGCTGCGGTTCCCGGAATGCCTGCACGTCACGGGCGTGTTCCTGCGGCCCATCGCGCTGCGGCAGGCGGCGGACGGGCCCCGGGTGGCGGTGCAGATCGACCACGGCGCGGGATCGGCGCTCGCCCTGTGGCGGCCCGGCACCGGCCGGCTCGACCAGCTGCCGGTACCGCCCGGGCGGCTCGGCGCGGTCGGGCACTGGGGCGAGGCCGGCCTGCGGATCCCGTACTCCTCCCCCGACCATCCGGCCGCACTGGCCACCCTGGACGTGGACGCCCTGCTGGCCCACGGGCCCGTCCCGGCGGAGTCCAGCCCGATGCCGCTGCCGCTCCAACTCGCCCCGCTGGGCTCCGGTTTGCCCACCACCTGGCGGGACGCCGCACTGCCCTGGCAGCCCGGCGGACCGCGCGCCGCCCGCACCCCGCCGGCCGGCTGGCGCCTGGACGGCAGTACGCCGCCCGGCGACGGCGGCCGCTGGCAGTCCGCCCAGAGCCTCGAACTCGCCGGTCCCGCCGGCCCCTTGGAGGCGGTGGTGTACGGCGGGGACGCCTGGCTGAGCAGTCCCCACCTGGTGCTGGCGCTGCACGGCGGCCCGGCGGACGCCTGGCGGCTGGAGTTCGACCCGGCACTGCAACGGATGGCCGCCGAGGGCCTGGCGGTCGTCGCCCCCAACCAGCGCGGCTCCACCGGCTACGGCGTGCCGCACGCACTCGCCATCCGGGGCGCCTGGGGCGGCCCCGACCTGGACGACGTGCTGTACCTGCTGGACGGCATCGCCGGGCAACGAGCGGCGCTCGGCCTCGAACCACCCGCGCTGTTCGGGGTCAGCTACGGCGCGTTCCTCGCCCTGCTGGCGGCGGCGCACGCGCCGGCCGAGCAGGTCGCCCGCTGCGCGGTGGTCGCACCGTTCCTGTCCGGTGCCCGGCTCCTGGCCGAGGCGGCGCCTCCCGTACGGGCGTTGACCACCCGGCTCGGCGGCGGCGAACCCATCACGGACGCCCGCGGCCCGCGCGACGTGCTGCAGCTGGCACACCGGCTGAGCGCGCCGCTGCTGGTGGTACACGGCAACCGGGACGAGGTCGTGCCGGTCAGCCAGTCCCGTGCACTGCGGCACGAGTTGCTGCGGATCGGCCGGGTGGAGGGCGCGGACTTCCGGTACGTCGAGGCGGCCGGAGCGGGGCACGAGGTGCTGGCCGAGGAGGGCGCCGCCGTCCTGCACGAGCTGCTGGCGGCGTTCCTGCGGACCGGCCGCCCGGGCTGAGCGCTCGGCCGAGCGCCCGGCCGAGCACCCGGCTGACCGGCCCCGGACTCCCGGGGCCGCAGACTCCCGGACCCACGGCGGTCCGGGGCACCACCCCCGGTGCGGCGGATGGAGGCCGCCCGGGGTGCGACACCCGACGCCCGCAGGCAGATCGCGGCGGGCGTGAACCCAGGGGAGGACCCGATCATGGAGAACATGGTGGACTTCGAGACCGACCTCGCGGCTCTGCAGGACCTGCCGGAGACCGAGTCCGTCGAGCTGACCGGCCACGGCAGCGGCTGCCAGTACACCTGTCTCATCCTGACCTGCCTGATCTTCACCAACAGCTGAGCCGTCGGCTGACCAAGCAGTAGTCCATGGGTGCCGTGCCCGCCTGTCCGGGCCGGGGGGGCCGGGCCCCCGCCCCAACCCCCCCGGGCCCCCGCGGGGCCGCCCGG
>NZ_JBEPAK010000130.1:0-20369 GCF_040298565.1 Kitasatospora sp. NPDC001539
TACAGTGCGCAGGCCGGTGGCGCCCCTCGACGACTACGGCCGCGCCGCAGCCACCGCGCGCCGTCGCCCGAGCAGCACAGCACTCCCGGGCCCGGCTTCGATGCGGAAATCCACCCCCAGGAGAGCAGCCAATGACCGTGTCGGTGAAGATCACCGCAAAAGGCAATCCTTTCAGGAAATCGAAGTCCCCGGCCCAGCAGGTCGGCCTGACCGAACTGACGCACCACCGCCCACTCGGTGACATCGAGATCCACGGAGACGGGATCACCTTCGAGATGCCGGGCGTCCCGCTTTTCGACTTCACCAGGGTCATGCTCCTCTGCCTGGAGGAGGCCCGCCTGTCTGGGAAGTCCGAGTACTATTTCCCGGAGGGTGAAGGATATATTTTCCTAGCGAAGGCCGGAAGCATTGTCGAAATGACATGCGACTTCGAGGACGGAGTCATCCGGGCGACACCCGGGGAATTCCGGAGGGCACTGGCGGCTGCCGGTCTCGACATGATCGACCACCTCCAGGGCAGCGACGCCGGAGTCCTTCGCAACCCGCACTTCAAGAAGCTCCGGGAAGATCTCCTCCTGGCAGCCGAGGAGATCGATTGAGAGCTCTCGCAGACAGGTGGCGCGAGGAAATCCGGCGGCAACGCGGGTGCAGGAATCGGTGATCACGGAGGTGCGATGATCTGTGATCACCGGGGAGAATGCGCCCGCTCTGCCATCAAGGCGGCCGTACGTGCAAGATCCCGCTCATGCCGCCCAGGTCAACCAGGCGCGCTACGAACCCGCGGGGGTCAGGGCCGGGAGGCTCCGAGGAAGCGCAGTACGGCGAGGACCCGGCGGTGGTCGGCGTCGGTCACCGGTAGGTCGAGCTTGGCCAGGATGCTGTTGATGTGCTTGGCCACCGCGCTCTCGCTGACCGACAGGGCCTCGGCGATGCCGGCGTTGGAGCGCCCCTCGGCCATCGAGCTCAGTACTTCCCGTTCGCGGGGAGTCAGCCGGTCCAGGGGGTCGCTGTCCCGCCGCAGCAGCAGTTGGGTGATGACCTGCGGATCCAATGCGGTGCCGCCGTCCACCACCCGCCGGACCGCGGCCACGAACTCCCCGACGTCGGCGACGCGTTGCTTGAGCAGGTAGCCCACGCCGCTGGAGTTCGCCGCCAGCAGGTCGGCCGCGTAGCGCTCCTCGACGTACTGCGAGAGCAGCACCACGGCCGTCCGCGGCCAGCGTCGGCGGATCTCCGTCGCCGCGCGCACCCCTTCGTCGCCGAAGCCCGGCGGCATCCGGACGTCGACCAGGGCGAGTTCGGGCCGGTGTTCCTCCACCGCCGCCAACAGTGCCTCCGCGTCGCCGACTTCCGCGGCCACCTGGAAACCACCCATCTCCAGCACCTTGACCAGGCCGACCCGCAACAGCACCGAGTCCTCGGCGATCACCGCCCGCACGGCAACTCCGCCATCACGGTCGTCGGTCCCCCGGCGGGGCTGCTGACGCGGAAGGTGCCGTCGACCGAGCCGACCCGCTTGGCCAGCCCGCTCAGCCCCGTCCCGGCTCCGGCGTCCGCACCGCCGCGCCCGTCGTCGGTGACGTGCACCCGCAACACCTTCCCGATCCGTCGGACGGTCACCGCGACCCGCGTCGCACGGGCGTGCTTGGTCACGTTGGCCAGCGCCTCGGAGATCACGAAGTAGGCGACCGACTCCACGGCCGGTGCGACCCGCTCGTCGAGATCCACCCGCAGGCGGACCGGCAACGGCACCCGGGCGGCCAGCCCGGACAACGCCGCGTCCAGACCGCGGTCCTCGAGGACAGCCGGGTGCAACCCGCGTACCAGGTCGTTGAGTTCGGCGATCGCCTCCTTCGCCTCGAGATGGGCCTCCGCGAGCACCTCGCGGGCCCCGCTCGACAGGTCGGGGCGGGTGGCCATCGCCAGGCCCAGGTTGACCGCGAGGGAGACCAGCCGCTGCTGGGTGCCGTCGTGCAGGTCACGCTCGATGCGGCGGCGCTCGGCGTCGACCGCCTCGATCAGGTCGGTGCGGCTCCCGGCCAGGTAGTCGACCCGTTCCTGGAGCCGCTGCGCCCGGCTGGGCCCGAGCAGCACCGATGCGGTCCGCGACTCCAACCGGGCCGCCGCCCCGGCCGTCCACGGTGCGACGCACAGCAGGACCAGTCCGCCCACCGTGTAGCACGGCAGCTGCGTCGCGTAGCCGAACCAGTCCTGGCGGACCTCCACGGGCAGCGCCCACATCCACCCGCCGGCCGTCGCGCCCGCCAGGCCCGCGATCGCCACCACCAGCACCGACACCTCCAGGACGGCCAGCAACGGGCCCAGCAGCAGGTGGTATCCGAGCCGGCGCCAGGGACGCGTCGCCGAGAGCCGACGGGCGGCCGACGCCCACGACCACCGCTGCGGCACGGACGCCGGCCGAGGGATGTCCACGCCGAGCAGCGCCCGGTGGCGGAACCGCTGGACGGCCGTCAGCACCGGGACACCGAGGAGGAGCAGGACGGCCGACACGGGAAGCACCAGAGCCCAGTTCCCCGTCTCGGTGAAGGTCAGCACGCCCCAGGCCCACACGGGCACGAGAGCCAGGTGCGGCAGGACACCGGCGGCCAGGAAGCCGGCGTCCCGTCGCCCCCGAAGCGCCGAGGGCCTCAGCGCGGCTGGAATCGTCATGGCTCGACCCTAGGACAGCCCGACGGGGGCCTGCCATGAGGCCCGTACCCGGATCCATGGTGAAACCAGTGCCACCCCCGGGACGGCCCCGCCGGGCGGGCCGGCACGCGCGGCGCCGGGTCCGCGCCGCCGTCGTGAGCGCGCCGCCGTCGTGAGCGGGCCACGCCGCCTACACGGTGGCGTAGTGCTCGGTGTCGGAGGTGATCAGCGGTGTCCGTGCACCGCTCGACCGGCAGGGCGCCAGCCGGGCGTAGTAGGAGAACGGCGGGCCGATCAGCCGGGTCACATGGAGCCCGGCCGCGTTGGCGTGACGGGCCAGGGCGGTGCGGCGCACCTGGTGCCGGTCGAAGAACTCGCCCACGACGATTCGCCCGCTCGGCTTGACCACCCGGCTCAGCTCCCTCAGCGTCACCTCCGGCTGCGGGATCTCGCCCAGCGCCGTCACCAGGTAGGCGGCGTCGAACACGGCATTCCCGAAGGGCAGGTGGTGGGCGTCCGCCTGGGTCGGCGTGATGTTGCCGAGACCGCGCTGTGCGGCCCGGCCCATCACGTGGTCGAGCATCTCCTGCTGGACGTCGACGATGTCGAGCCGACCGCCGGGGCCCAGTTGCGGCGCGGTGCGCAGGGCCTGGAGGCCCGTGCCCGGCCCGACCTCCAGAACGCGTTCGCCCTGGCGCAACTCCAGCATCGCATCGAGCCGCTCCTGGCTGAGCAGCGGCAGGGGCAGATCGAGGAGCCAGCGCTGCGCGTACGGGTAGGGGGCGGAGTCGAACGCCCACCAGGACAGGGCCGCGGTGCCGGCTGCCGCTGCGGTCAGCCCCCATCGCACTCCGGAGCGGCCGAGCGCGGTACGAAGATTCATGATCGAGAGACCTTTTCCCAGTAATCGATGTCGAGTCAGGCCGACCGGGACGTCGGAACACGGAACGTCCGCCAGGCGACGACCGCGCAGACCACCGCAAGCGGCAGTTCGGCGCAGCACGCCATGGCCAGCGCCACGGCGAAACCGCTGCCGGTGCCCGCTGTCACCAGGTCGAACCAGGAGTCGACGAGCAAGAGCGTCGACGTCGCTGCAGCGGGCAGGGCCCGGCGGAGATCGCCACGAGCGGCCAGGATCCCGGTGGTGACGAAGCCGAGCGCCTCCATGACGTCCAAGCCCGTCCAGGCGGCCGACCAGTGCACGACAGGCGCCGTGGACGGCAGGGCGTGGCAGAGCACGAACGCCCAGGCGAGCACCGCGACTCCGCAGCCGACGAGCGCCAGCCCGGGCCAGCGGCGCGGGCTGCGGGTCCGATGCTGCGCGGGCCGCCGGCCCACGGCGGCGCGGTCGGGAGTCGAACCGGGCAGCGCTTCCGCCGTTGACCGCTCGATGACGCTCATGGCTCCTCCTCGCCGTGTCGGTGGCCTTCGTGTTCTCAAGGCTGCGCGTTCCGGCGGGGCATGGTCATCACCACTGGCACCCGTCCTGGGGTGGTACTGGGTTCACCCTCGGTGGGGGCGTTCGCGTGAATGTCCCTGGGTGGACGGGGCGTTATCGTGAGGGGTGTTGTGCGCGTGGTCGGTCTCGGACCACTTTTGTCGATCGGCGCGACCACGCTGCTGGTGGCACGAGTGAGGAGCCGCCGGGGTGATCACGGCAAGCGTGCAACGGCTCAGCTTCCGGACGTCCTGGAGGAGCACCGCGGCAGCGCCGGTGGTCAGGCGATCGCCGCGAGTACCTCCGCTGCTGCGCGGGCGCCCTGGGAGGCGCCGCCTTCCATGTAGCCCTGGAAGTCGTAGGAGGTGTGCTCGCCCGCGAAGTGCAGGTTGCCCTGGGCGGTGCCCTCGTAGCCCGCGTAGGTGGTCAGGTAGCCGACCGGCCAGCAGGAGTAGGCGCCGTAGGAGTACGGGTTGAGGTGCCAGGCCGAGAGGGTGGCACGGCCGTTCCACGCGGCGGCGGTGCCGGGCCAGAGCCGGTCGATCTGGCTCAGGTAGGTGCCGACCAGATCGCGGGTGTAGCCGGTGGAGGCGTCCGTGAAGGCGCTGGGCGGGGTCAGCCCCTTCGCGGGGCTGCCGCCGCCGTACTGGACCAGGATGCCGTTGCGGCCCGCCTGTCCGCGGGTGACGTCCCAGGCCTGCTGGAAGGGGAGGTCGGCGAAGCACTCGCCGTTCGAGACGCCCGGCCACGGGCCCGTTCCGAGCCAGGGGCGGGTGTCGAACTGCATGTTGAGCTTGGTGCAGTACCCCATCGTCATGTGGCTGAGCACGCCCCGCATCATCGGGTCGAGCCCGGCGGAGGAGAAGTCGATCCGCTGCTGCAGGATCGGCAGCGGCACCGCCAGGATGGTGTGGTCGGCGGTGACGGTCCGGGTGCCGCCGCCGTCGAGGTCGAACGTGAGCGTCTGGGTGCCGTCGGCGTTCCGGGCCACCGCCTTCAGCGTGTACCCCTGCTGCACGGTGCCGGCCGGGAGCGCCGCCGCGATGGCGTGCGGCAGTTGGTCGTTGCCGCCGGTGATGTGGTAGCGCTCGTCGCTGCCGCCCCAGATGCTGAAGCTGCCCGGGTTGGCCTGCGAGGAGAGCATCAGGAGCAGCGCGTACGAGGACTGGGCGGTGGTGTCGGCGCCGTACTCGACCGCGTACGCGACGTCGAGCAGGGCGCCCAGCCTGCTGGAGACCCCGCCGGGCACACGGGTCTCGATCCAGTCGCGGACGGACATGTGGTCGAGGCCCACGGCTGCGGCGTTGTGGTCGTCCCAGGTCGGGGCCGAGCCACCGGCCTGGATGTCCTTCTGGATCAGCTGCCAGACCGCCTTGAAGTCGGCGTCGGCCGTGGAGCGGGGGTAGCAGTCGTTCTGGAAGCGGAGGATCTGCTCGGCGCCGGCCGGGGTCGCCGCGCGCACCGAGGTGGTGGAGAGGCCGAAGCGCTGGCAGAGCCGGAGCACGGTGTGGTGGCCGGTGTCGATCAGTTCGCCGCCGTACTCGGAGACTTGGCCCTGCGCCCAGAGGCCGGGGGTGGACGGGCTGCCGCCCGAGTACATCCGGCCGCCGATGCGGGAGGGATGGGCCTCGTAGACCGTGGCGGCGATGCCCTTGTCCGCCAGGGTGAGCGCGGCGTTCAGGCCGGAGATGCCGGCGCCGATGATGGCGATCCGCGGGGCGGGGCCGGTGTACTTCGCGGCCGCGGTGGTCGCGGCCCGGGCGCGGGGGGTGACGGCGAGCGCGGCCGCGCCGACACCGAGTGCCGCCGCGCGGGCGAGCAGGGCCCTGCGGGACGGTCCGGCCGGCTCCGCACGGGCCTCGTCGCGCAGGGCCCGGTAGTCGTCGGCGGGCATCCGCAGTCTCGCGGCGGCGGCGCGGTCGGCGAGCGACTGCTTGAGGTGCCAGGCGAGGTGTGAGCGAGCCATGGGGGGATCCCTTCGCGAGGTCGGTCGGTTCAGACGGTGGCGGGGGAGGCTTGCTCGGTACGTTCCCGGCTGTCCTCGATGATCAGGCGGCCCATGACCTCGTACCGCTGCGGGTGGCGGGCCCGCATGTAGAGGGCGAGGGCGATGCCGCCGGCGAAGACCGCCCCGACGATCCACGGGATGAGCTTGAAGAAGAAGGTCTTCGAGGCCGCTCCGGCTGCCGTGTCCAGATTGACCACGAGCAGCACGATCGCCGCCAGCATCCCGATCCCGCCGAGCAGTGGCGCGGTGAACGTCCGGAACCAGTGCCGGGATTCCGGGTGGTTGCGGCGGAAGTACGCGATCACCGCGAAGGAGCAGAGCGTCTGGACGACGAGCAGCGCGAGCGTGCCGAGGATGGCGGTGAGGGTGTAGAGGCTGACGTACGGGTCCTGTCCGGCGGCCCAGAAGCCGCCGATGACGGCGAGTGCGATGGCGGTCTGGGTGAAGGAGGCGATGTGCGGCGAGCCGTGCCGCGGGTGGGTGCGGCCGAGCGCCGGGTGCAGGAAGCCCTCGCGTCCGATCGCGTACAGGTAGCGCGAGGCGCACTGGTGGAAGGCCATGCCGCAGGCGAAGGCGCTGCTGCACATCAGCCACTGGAAGGCGGTGACGGCCCAGTGGCCCAGGTAGGTGTGGGCGGGGGCGAGGAAGAGGTCGAGCGGGTTGCCGCCGTTCGCGATGTCGAGCGACTCGGTCGGGCCGTTGCCGGAGATGACCATCCAGGTGACGAAGGTGTACAGGACCCCGAGCGAGAGGACGGCGAGGAGCGTGGCGCGAGGGATGATCCGCTTGGGGTTGCGGGACTCCTCGCCGTACATCGCGGTCGACTCGAAGCCGATCCAGGACCAGAAGCAGAAGAACAGCCCGACGCCCGCGTTGACCCCCGCGAACGCCCCGGTCGGGTCGAGCGTACCGGCGTGCAGCCCGCCGGGGCCGCCGCCGTGCGCCAGCACCGAGCCGGCGAGCATCAGCAGCATCACCACCTCGCCGACCAGGAAGACACCGAGGACCTTGGAGGCGACCTCGAGGTCGAAGTAGGAGAGCGCGGCGGTGATCGCCAGCATCGCCAGCGCGAAGACCTGCCACGACCAGTGGATGCCGAACTGGGCGGTGAAGGCCTGCTCGGCGAAGTAGGCGAAGATCCCGACGATCGACGCCTCGAAGACCACGTACGCGAGCACCGCCAGCAGGCCGGAGGCCATGCCCACGACCCGGCCGAGGCCGTGCGAGACGAAGCCGTAGAAAGCGCCCGCGGTGGTGATGTGCCGGGCCATGGCGGCGTACCCGACGGTGAAGACGGTCAGGACGGCGGTGACGAAGAGGAATCCGGCCGGGGCGTGCACCCCGTTGCCGCCGCCGACGATGACCGGCAGGTTGCCGGTCATCGCGGTGATCGGCGCGGCAGTGGCCAGTGCCATGAAGATCACGCCGATCAGCCCGACCGAATTCGCTCTGAGCCGTTGGACGTCGGGCCGGTCCGGGGTGGCGGTGGTCTCGGCAGCGGGCATGGGCTACTCCCTCGGAGGCGCGCACGGGCTCGGGATCGACGACTCCGCCGGCGCGGAGTCGACCCAGTGTGCGGGCGCCGGTGGCCCGGCGGGCAGGAGCATTCTGTAGCCGTGCCCGGGAAAGGGTTGACGCCGTGCCACCGTGCGACGGCCGGGATCCTTCGCTAAGGCGCGGGCCGGACGTCTCGCGGGCCGGACGTCTCCCTCACGATCGGTGGACGGGATCGTTCGAGTCGACCACCGTCCGCAGACCCATGGCCGGGTGCCGGCCCCCGCCAGGAGACGGCGGGGACGAACTGCCGAGGAGGCCGCCCCGGGTTCCGGGGCGGCCTCCTCGGTGGGGCGGGGTCAGGGGGTGGGGTGGGTGAGGAGGGTGGCGAGGGCGTCGAGGCCGCGCTCGAGGGTGGCGGGGGTGAGCTGGGTGACGGAGAGGCGGAGCTGGTGGGTGCCGCCGGGGGCCGGGTAGAAGTGCGACATCGGGGTCCAGATGACGCCGTGGCGGGAGGCGGAACGCTCCAGCAGGGCGTCGTCGATGCGCAGGTGGGGCACGGTGAGGACGAGGAAGAAGCCGCCCCGCGGGGTGTTCCAGGTGATGCCGGTGGAGGGCGGGAAGCGGCGGGCCAGGCCGTCCAGCAGCAGGGCGAGGTTGCGGCGGTAGAGGGCGGCCGTCGCGGTGTTGGCGGCGCGCAGGCTGTGGCCGTGTTCGAGGAGGGCGCCGCCGATCACGGCCTGGGCGATCGGTGAGGTGTTCACCGTGGTCATGCTCTTGATCATGGCGAGCAGGTCGGCCAGGAGGCGGGTGCCGCCGGCGCCGTCGGAGACGAGCTGGTCGGCCACGACGTAGCCGACCCGGGCGCCGGGGAGCGCGGTCTTGGCGAAGGAGCCCAGGTGGACGACCCGGCGGGCGGTGTCCAGGGCCTTCAGGGAGGGGAGGCGGTCCTCGCCGGCGAAGACGCAGTAGGGGTTGTCCTCCAGGATCAGGATGTCCTCCTCGGCCGCCAGGGCGAGGAGGTCCCGGCGCAGCTCCAGGGGGAGGCTGGCGCCGCTGGGGTTGGCGACGTCCGGCACCAGGTAGAGGGCCCGGGGGCGCAGGCCCTCGGCTCGGGCGGCGGTCAGCCGGCGGCGCAGGTCGGCGAGGTCGACGCCGTCGGGGCCGTCGGCGACCGGGTGGACCGGGAGGTCGGCGAGCAGGGCGGCGCCGGTCAGGCCGACGTAGGTGGGGGAGACGGCGAGGAGCACGTCCTCGGGGCCGCGCCGCAGCGCCCGCAGGACCAGGAACATCGCCTCCTGGCAGCCGACCGTCACCACGATCGACTCGGCGGGGACCCGGATGGACTCGTCCACCGCGAGGTGGGTGGCGATCAGGTCGTGGATGATGCCCTTGGTGCGGCCGTACTGGAGGATCTGGCGGCGCGCGGCCGCCGCGGACAGACCGCGTTCGGTGCGCAGGTGCTCGACGTAGCGGTCCAGGTGGCGGTGGACGGCGTCGAGGTCCCAGAAGTCCTCCGCCGGACGGCCGGCGGCGAAGGAGACCGCGTCCGGGTAGCGGATCGAGATCTCGTTGAGCAGGTTCATCGACGTCATGGCCGGGTCGGCGAGGGACGGGTGCAGGTCGCTGCCCAGCAGGTCGTACGGCGGGGCGGTGGTGGTCACGGGGCACTCCAGGTGGGGCAGGGCAGGGAGGCGGTGCGCAGCCGGGCGGCGGCGCGCAGGTCGGCGCAGCCCGCGAGGCCGAGCGCGTGGCGCAGTTCGGCGGCCAGCAGGGCGAGCACGTGGGCGCAGCCGGCCTCGCCGTCGGCGGCGAGGCCCCAGATCGCCGGGCGGCCGAGCAGCACGCCGGTGGCGCCGAGGGCCAGGGCGGTCAGGACGTCCGAGCCGCTGCGCACCCCGCTGTCCAGCAGGACCTGGCAGTCCCGGCCCGCCAGGGCCTCGGCCACGGCGGGCAGGGCCGTCACCGACGGCACCGCGCGGTCGAGTTGGCGGCCGCCGTGGTTGGAGACCACCACGGCCTCGGCGCCGAGGTCGGCGGCCCGGGCGGCGTCCGCAGGGTCGAGCACCCCCTTGACCACCAGCGGCAGCCGGGTGCGGTCGCGCAGCCAGGCGAGGTCGGCCCAGGTGACGGCGGGGGAGAGCAGTTCCGCGGTGTGCGCGGCCACGGCGGAGACGGCGGCGCAGGCCCGGTGCGCCCGTCCGGCGGCGCCGCCGTCCAGCAGCGCCGCGCGGACGGCGGGGGGCAGGGCGAAGGCGTTGCGGGCGTCGCGCAGCCGGCGGCCCATGTACGGCACGTCGGCGGTGACCAGCAGGCACTCGCTGCCGGCCGCCTCGGCGGCGGCGACCAGGTCGAGCAGCCGGCCCCGGTCGCGCAGCCAGTACAGCTGGAACCAGAGGGTGGCGCCGGTCGCGGCGAGGTCCTCGAAGCCGACGCTGCTGAGCGTGCCCACGGTGAACGGGACGCCCGCCGCGGCCGCCGCCCGGGCCGAGGCCAGTTCGCCCTCGGGATGGAAGAGGCGGTGGTAGGCGACCGGGGCGACCGCCACGGGCAGGGCGGCGCGGCTGCGCACCAGGGTGGCGGACGTGTCGGTGGCGGAGACGTCGGCCAGGACCCTCGGGACCAGGGCGAGCCGGTCGAAGGCGGCCCGGTTGGCGGCGAGGGTGCGCTCCTGCTCGGCGCCGCCGGCCAGCCAGTCCCAGACCTCGGGGGCCAGGGCGGCGCGGGCCAGATCGGCGTACTCGGCGACGGACAGGGGCAGATGACTGACCGTCAGAGGGGTTGCGGGCGGGTTCATCCGGCCACTTCGCTGGCGCTGCGCTGGAGTTCGACGGCCTCGTAGAGGGCGCGGATGTTGTTGCTGCCGAAGTGGCGGGCCCGGATGCGCTCGATGATCTCGAAGAAGAAGGTGCCGCGCGGGTGCTGGGAGCGGGTGAAGATCTGGAACAGCTGGCCGTCGTGGTCCTGGTCGACCAGCAGGTTGAGGTCGCGCAGCTGGTCGAGGGTGTGCCGCAGCGGGGTCAGGCGGGCGGGCAGGGCGTCGAAGTACGTGCCGGGGGTGCGCAGGAAGGGCACGCCGCGCTCGGCCAGCGCGGTGACGGAGTGCACGGCGTCGGCGGAGGAGAAGGCCACGTGCTGCACCCCGGCGCCGCCGTGGTCGGCGAGGAAGGAGGCGATCTGGCCGCCGGCCTCCGGACCGAGCGGCTCGATCACGGTGAGGGTGACGCTGTGGTCGGCGCTCTGCACCACCGCCGAGTCCATGCCGAGGGTGCCGACCTCGATCCGCTCCTCGAAGATCATCCGGAAGCCGAAGACCTCGCGGTAGCGGCGGATCGTCTCGCGCAGCTCGCCGGAGGGCACGCAGACCGCGAAGTGGTCCACCGTGCGCAGGCCGACCGACCCGGCGCCGGTCGCCGGGGCGGGGTCCGGCAGGCCCGGGATCCGGTCGGCGGGCACCTCGGGACCGCGCTCGATCAGGGTGTGCACCACGTCGCCGAAGGCGCCGACCACCGCGGTGACGCAGCCGTGCTCGGACCGCGGAGGGCGCAGCCCCTCGGCGCCCCGGTCGGTCAGCGTCCGGTACGCGGCGGCGGCATCCGGCACCCGCAGGGCCAGCGCGGCGACGCCGTCGCCGTGCCGGGCGAGGTAGCCGGTGGCCGGATGGGTGGCGGCCAGCGGCTGGGTCAGCAGCAGACGGATGCTCCCCTGCCCGAGCAGGGCGGAGAGGCAGCGCTCGGCGGCCCCGCCCAGCTCGGTGGGCGGGGCGAGCAGTTCGAAGCCGTACTCGGCGGTCAGCCGGGCGGTCTCGGCGGTGAGGTCGGCCACGTAGAACTCGACGTGGTCCAGTTCGACGGGCAGCGCGGCGGAGAGGGGAGAGGAGGGGGCGGTCATCTGAGGGGCTCTCTCGTGAGGAGGGGACACGGCGGCCCACCCGGGCGGCGGTGCGGTGCCGCCCGGGGCGGGCCGGTGGCGTCGATCGCGGGACGGGCGGCGACCGGTGATGGGCGGATGGGCGGTCGGGCTCGGAGCGGTGGTGGCGGCTCGTCAGGTGGTGCGCTGGAGGTGCGGTGCGGCGGTGTTCCCGGCGTCGCCGGTGGCGGCGGTGTCGGCGGTGGCGGCGGTGTCGCCGCCGCCCGCGCCGGGCCGGTCACCGTCGCCGTCCTGGTCGGCGGCCTCGGCCGTGGTCCCGTCGGCCTCGGCCGTGGCCTCGTTCTCGGTCTCGGCCGTGGCGTCGGCCCCGGCCTCGGTTCCGGCTCCGTCGTCCTCGGCCGCCGCCTCCGGCTTGCCGATCAGGAAGGCGGCGGAGAGCAGCGCGCCGACCAGCATCGCGGCCAGCACCGTCCGGAAGTCCAGCGCGGCCACCAGCCCGGCGCCGATGCCGATGGCGACCGCCTGGGGAGCGGTGAGCGCCAGGTTGACGGCCGCCTGGGTGCGGCCCATCAACCGGGGCGGGGTCAGCGACTGGGCGGCGGTGGCCAGGCCGACCACGGCCGCCGGCATGCCGGCCCCGGCGATCAGCAGACCGGCCGCCACCACCCAGACCGACGGGGTCAGCAGCAGCGCGGCGCCGAGGGCGAAGACGGCCGAGCCGATCATGACGGTCCGCCGGGGGCCGAGCTTGCCGATCAGGAGGCCGCCCAGCACCGAGCCGCCCAGCGACCCGACCGCCTCCACCGTCTCCAGCACGCCGAGGAACTGCGGCGAGCGGTGCAGCCCGTGCTGGATGAGCGAGAACAGCACCGGCTGGAGGAAGCTGAGCACGGTGGCGGTCGCGGTGGTCGCGATCAGCAGCGGCAGCAGCGAGGTGGTGGTGCGCAGGTGCTGGAAGCCCGCCAGCACCTCGGTGCGCCAGCGGCGGCCGGAGGGCTCCGGCGTCGGCTCGGCCACCCGCAGGGCCAGGAAGGCGAGCGCCGCCGCCAGCAGGATGGCGATGTCCACCACGGCGACGGCCCGGCCGCCGAGCCACCCGTACAGGCCGGAGCCGACCAGCGGGGCGACCAGGGTGGTGCCCGCGCGCATGCTCTGGGTGAACCCGACGGCCGCCCCAAAGTCCTGACGATCCGTCAGGATGATTCGGAGCATCGCGCTCTGGGCCGGGGTCAGGACGGCCCCGGCCAGCCCGTAGAGCACGGCCGTGCCGTAGATGATCCACAGCTGGCCCCGGCCCGTCACCAGTAGCAGCGGGGTGACCGCCACCGCCAGGACCAGATTGACCGCGACCAGCAGCGGCCGGCGGCGGACCCGGTCGGCGAACAGGCCGCCGAGCGGCAGCAGCAGCATCGGAACGGCGTAGCAGAACATCACCAGACCGGCCGCGGAACTGCTTCCCGTCAGCACCTTGGCCCAGATGCCCAGGGCGATGAAGAGGGCGCTGTCCCCGAGGACGGACAGCGTCTGTCCCGCGATGTAGAGCCGGAACTCCGGCCGCGCCAGAAGTGGGTGCATGTCCTGTCCTTCGTTGCTGCGGTGTGGTGGATGGTGCGGGCGCGGGCCGGCGAGCCGTCCCGGCGGACGGCCCTAGCGGGCGGCGTCGGTGGGCGGGGCGGTGGGCGCAGCCGAGGCCGCCGGGGGCGGGCCGGCCTCGGCGAAGCCCGCGAGCACGGCGTCGTTGGCGTCCTTCTCGCCGACGGCGATCCGGATGCCCTGGCCGGGATAGAACCGGACGGCCACCCCGAGCCGCTCCAGCGCGGCCTTGACGGGCGACTGGTCCCCGGGGACGGCCACCCACAGGAAGTTGGTCAGGCTCGGCGCCACCGCCCAGCCCAGACCGAGCAGTTCGGCCCGCAGGCGGTCCCGCTCGGCGGCGATCCCGGCGATCCGCCGGTCCACCTCGTCCTGGGCCGCCACGGCGGCCAGCAGGCCCGCCTCCTGGAGGCGGTTCACCGCGTACGGCACCTGGTGGTCCCGTACCCGCTGCGCCACCGGCTCCGCCGCCATCGCGTAGCCGATCCGCAGCGCGGCGATGCCGTGCGACTTGGAGAGGGTGCGCAGCACCACCAGGTTGGGCCACTCGGCGATCCGGGCCGGGACGTCCGGGGCCGCCCAGCCGCGGGCGAAGTCGATGTACGCCTCGTCCAGCAGGATCAGCGCCGTGGGCGGCACCCGGCGGAAGAAGGCGGTCAGCTCGGCCCAGGAGTAGACCGTGCCGGTCGGGTTGTGCGGGTTGCACAGCACCACGATCCGGGTGCGGTCGTCCAGCCGCTCCGCCATCGCGGCCAGGTCGTGCCGGGCGTCCGGCCCGAGCGGGACGGGCCTGGCCTCGGCCCGGGCGATCCGGCAGAACAGCGGGTACGCGTCGAAGCAGGGGTCCGAGTGCACCACGTTGTCGCCGGGCTCGACGACGGCGTGGAAGAGGTCCAGCGCGACGCCCGCCGAACCGTGGCCGACCACGACCTGCCCGGCCGGGACGCCCTGCCAGTCGGCGATGATCCCCTCGATCCGCCGGGGGCGCAGGTCCGGGTAGCGGTGCAGGTCGCCGGGGGCGTCGGCCAGGGCGGCGAGCACCGAGGGCAGCGGCGGGTACGGGTGCTCGTTCTGGGCCAGCAGGTATCTGGCCGGGGGAGCGGCGGCCATCAGTCGGCCTGCAGGACGTAGAGCCAGGAGTGCGGGGTGGCCAGGGCCTCGACGCGGTCGATCCGCAGGCCCGCGTCGGCGAACAGCTGCTCGTAGGTCTCCTTGGTGTGCAGCGGTACGCCCATCATCGCGTGCGCCAGCTCGAAGCCGACCGAGAAGACCGGCAGGGTGCTCTGCGACTCGCCGGGGCCGCGCAGCATGGTGTCGCCGAGCACGAAGGTGCGGGCCTTGGGGAAGGCCTCCCGCATCCGGGTGAAGATCGAGGAGCGGGTGGCCGGGTCGGCCAGCAGGTCGTGCAGCAGGAAGAAGCTCATCACGGTGTCGACCTCGGCCACCTCGGCGGCCTCGGCGTCGTTGTCGATCTGGGTGCCGAGCAGGCCCAGCACGTCGGCCCGGACGGCGGTGACCCGGTCCTCGAGGCCGGCCTCGGCGATCTCGCGGCGGGCGATGTCGGTGGCCGGGCGGCTGATGTCGATGCCCAGGCCCCGGCTGCCCTCCCGCTGGGAGACCACCCGGCGCACCCGGGCGGAGGTGCCGCTGCCGAGGTCGGCGATGAGACGGAAGTCGATGCCGTCGAGCACGTCGGTCAGCTGCGCGGCGAACATCGACTGGTCGCACTGGGCGGAGCCGAGGGCGACCATCGCCTCGTCGCGGAAGACGTCCTGCTGGTAGTGGTGCGTTCCGGCGCTCAGGTGTCCGGCGCGGCCGAAGACGTCGTGGTAGCCGCCGACGGCCCAGGTGAAGTAGCCACGGGCGGAAACGACTTCGCGGCCTGCCTCGGTGGGCAGGTAGCCGGCGCCGTCGGCCTTGAGGAAGCCGTAGTCGGCGGCGGCGCGCAGCACGGCCTCCGTTCTGGCGACGTCACCGGCCGATGCGGCGGCCTGGGCGGCCTCGGCGGCCGAGAGCGGCTCGCCGCGGCCGATCCGCTCCAGTACGCCGATCCGGTCCAGCGCGAAGATCACGTTCGCGGCGATGAAGCCGTTGTAGGCGTCGGTCGACGACATCGGCGCCGGGGTGACGCCGCGCCAGGTGTCGGGAATGACGGCACTGTGCATCGGTGGTCTCCATTCATCGTGGGTGGGCCGGGTCGCGGCCGGTGGGGTGGTCGGTGCGGGGGTGCCGCGTCGGAGCGGTGGTGCGCTTGCGGGGGGTGGTGCGGTGGTGCGCTCCAAAGGTGGTGCGGTTCAGGGGTGGTGCGGATCAGGGGTGGTGGTGCGTGGGCGCTGTGCCGGGCGCCGGGTCCTCCGCCGGGTGCGGCGCCGGGTGGCGGAGTCGCTCGGCGAGCACCGGGCCGATGACCGAGAGCGCCCGCGGGCCGGTCATCGCGCCGTGGGTGCTCGGCACCTCGTGGACCTCGATCCGGCCGCCCACGTGCGGGCGCCAGCTCTCGGGGTCGGGGGCGTCGGCCGGGCGGTCCTCGGCGGCGACGAACACCAGGGCGTCGCCGTCGTAGCCGGGCAGCGGGGCGTCGTCGGCCAGGGCGAGGTTGGCCAGGAAGACCTCGACCACCCGGGCCACCCCGGCACCGCTGAGGCCGGCCAGCGGGCCGTCGCCGTCCCGGACCAGCTCGGCGTAGCCGGCCTCGTCGGTGGGCCAGGCCGTGATGTCCGCCGGCTTGTGGCCGAGGGAGGCGAGGATCGCGGCGAGCAGCGCCGGGTCGCGCTCGGCGGCGTCCCGGCGGGCCCGGCCGTGCCCGGCGCCGCCCGGTGCGGCGCCGTTCCGGGCGGCCTCCCCGGCGGTGGGTGCCGGGTAGCCGTCGAGGACGGCGAGCAGCGAGACCTGCTCGCCCTGCTCCCGCAGCAGGGCCGCGATCGCGTGGGCGACCGGCCCGCCGAAGGACCAGCCGAGCAGGGCGTACGGACCTTCGGGCCGCACCGCGCGCAGCTCGGCCAGGTAGGTGCGGGCCAGGTCCGCCAGGCTGGCCGGGTGCCGGTCCAGGTCGGCGAGTCCGGGTGCCTGGAGGCCGTAGATCGGCTGCTCGGTGTCCAGGTGGCGCAGCAGACCGGTGTAGACCCAGCTGATGCCGGCCGCCGGGTGCACGCAGAACAGCGGCGGACGGGAGCCCCGGGCGCGGATCGGCAGCAGCACCGGAAAGGCCTCCTCGGCGGCGGCGCCGTCCCGGCCCCCGGTCCGCGGCCCGGCCGGCAGTCCGTCCACCAGTCCGGCCACCAGTCCGGCCAGCCCGGCGACGGTGGGCGCCTGGAAGAGCGCCCGGACGCCGAGGCCGTCCGCGCCGGTCAGCTCCCGCACACCGGCGATCAGGCGGCCGGCCAGCAGCGAGTGGCCGCCCAGCTCGAAGAAGTTGTCGTCGACGCCGACCCGCTCCACGCCGAGCACGTCGGCGAACAGCCCGCACAGCAGCTCCTCCAGCGGAGTGCGCGGCGCCCGGCCGGCGCCCGCCCGGCCCGGCCCGGGGGCGGGCAGCGCACGCTCGTCGAGCTTGCCGTTGGGCGTCAGCGGCAGCCGTTCCAGCGGCACCAGGGCCGCGGGCCGCATGTGGTCCGGCAGCTCGGCGGCCAGGTGGGCGCGGACGGTGTCCGCATCGAGCGGCCCGGCGGCGGAGGCGGGCACCAGGTACCCGACCAGGCGCTTGTCGCCGGGGGTGTCCTCGCGGACCACGACCGCGGCGGAGGCCACCTGCGGGTGGCGGCTGAGCACCGAGGCGATCTCGCCCAGCTCGATCCGGAAGCCCCGGACCTTCACCTGGGCGTCGATGCGTCCGAGGTAGTCGAGTTCGCCGGCGGCCGTCCAGCGGGCCAGGTCGCCGGTGCGGTACATCCGGGTGCCGGGGGCGCCGTACGGGTCGGCGACGAAGCGTTCCGCGGTCAGCCCCGGCCGGCCCAGGTAGCCCCGGGCCAGCCCGGCGCCCGCCACGTACAGTTCGCCGGGCACCCCGGCGGGCACCGGCCGCAGCCGGGAGTCCAGCAGGTACAGCCGCAGGTCCGGGATGCCCGCGCCGATCAGCGACCGGGGCTGCCCGGCGGCCGTGGCTGCGTCCAGCGGGCGGTAGGAGACGTGCACCGTGGTCTCGGTGATGCCGTACATGTTGACCAGCACCGGCGCGTCCTCGGGGTGCCGTTCGTACCAGGGCGCCAGCCGGGCCAGGTCGAGCGCCTCGCCGCCGAAGACCACCCGTCGCAGGGCGAGGTCGCGGCCCAGCTCCGGCGCCTCCTCGTCGGCCTGCATCAACTGGTAGAACGCGGACGGCGTCTGGTTGAGGAAGGTGACCCGCTCGCGCACCAGCAGCTCCAGGAACTCCCGGGGCTCCCGGCTCACCTCGAAGGGCACCACGACCAGCCGGCCGCCGTGCAGCAGCGCGCCCCACAGCTCCCAGACCGAGAAGTCGAAGGCGTAGGAGTGGAACAGCGTCCAGACGTCCTGCGGGCCGGGCGCGAACCACCGGGCGGTGGCGGCGAACAGCCGGGCCACGTTGGCGTGCGTGACCACCACGCCCTTGGGGCGGCCGGTCGAGCCGGAGGTGTAGATGACGTAGGCCGGGTGGTCGGGCACCAGGGCGGGCGCGGGAGCGGTGGTGCTCGCCCCGGCCAGCTCGGCCGCCGTCGACGGGGTGTCGAGCAGCAGCGACGGCGGCCCCGCATCGGGCAGTCGGGCGGCGGTCGCGGTCGTGGTGAGCAGCAGCTCGGGGGCGGCGTCGCGCAGGGTGTAGGCGATCCGGTCGGCCGGGTAGTCCGGGTCGATCGGCAGGTAGGCGCCACCCGCCTTGAGCACCGCGAGCACGGCGACCACCAGCTCGGTGGAGCGCGGCAGTGCCAGGGCCACCAGCCGCTCGGGGCCCACTCCCCGCGCGGCCAGCAGGTGGGCCAGCCGGTTCGCCCGGGCGTCCAGCTCGGCGTAGTCGAGCCGTTCGTCCCGGTGGACCACCGCGACGGCGTCCGGGGTGCGCGCCGCCTGGGCGGCGAACAGCGCGGGGAGGGTGCGGAGTCCGTAGGCCTCCGGGTGCTCCCCGGGCCGGCTCCATTGCTCCAGGATCAGGGTCCGTTCGGCTGCCGTGAGGATCTCTGCCTCGCTGACCGGGCGGGCCGGATCGGCGGTCACCGCGCCGAGCAGCCGCTCGAAGCGGTGGCCGATCGCCGTCACGGTGGCCGGGTCGAACAGGTCCACCGCGTACTCGACCACCAGGTCGATCCCGGCCGGTGCTCCGTCCGCGTCGAGCCGCTCCAGGAAGCCGAAGGCCAGGTCGAACTTGGCGTGTTCGGCCGCCGCCGGCTCGACCCGGAAGGGCAGTCCGTCCGCCGAGGGCGCCGGTGGCGGTGTCGGCAACGGTGTCGGCGAGGACGTCGGCGAGGACGTCGCGGAGGGCGCGGCGGAGGGTGTGGTGGCGGATGTGGCGGAACCGGCGGCACCGAAGGTCAACAGCACCTGGAACAGCGGGTGCCGGGCCGTCGAGCGGGCCGGGTTGAGCGCCTCGACCAGCCGCTCGAAGGGCAGGTCCTGGTGCTCGAAGGCGTCCAGGTCGGCCACCCGCACGCGCTCCAGCAGGTCGAGGAAGCTCGGGTCGCCGGAGAGGTCGGTGCGCAGCACCAGGGTGTTGACGAAGAAGCCGATCAGGTCGTCGAGGGCCTCGTCGGTGCGGCCGGCGGCCGGAGTGCCGAGCGGGATGTCGCTGCCCGCACCCAGCCGGCCGAGGGTGGCGGCCAGGGCGGCCTGCACCACCATGAACGTGCTGGAACGATTCTCCCGGGCCAACGCGGTCACGGCGGCGTGGAGTTCGGCGGGGATCCGGAGCTCGACGGTGTCGCCCCGATGGCTGGCCGCCGTCGGCCGCGTGCGGTCGTAGGGCAGCGCCAGCTCCTCCGGGAGACCGGCCAGGGCCCGGCGCCAGAAGGCGAGTTGGCCGGCCGACAGCGGGGTGGGCTGCTCCTCGGTGCCGAGGAGTTCGCGTTGCCAGAGGGTGTAGTCGGCGTACTGGACGGGCAGGGGCCGCCAGTCGGGTGCCGAGCCGGTGCGGCGGGCCCGGTAGGCGGTGTCGAGGTCCCGCAGCAGCGGGCCGACGGACCAGCCGTCGGTGGCGATGTGGTGCATCAGCACCAGCAGGACGTGCTCCTCGTGCGGGACCGAGTACAGCGTGGCGCGGACGGGCAGGTCGCGGGCGAGGTCGAAGACCTCCCGGCCGGCCGCGGCCAGGGCCGCCCCGAGGTCCCTCTCGGTGGCCACCGGCACGGTGCGGAGCGGGAGTCGGGCGTCGTCCAGGATCAGCTGGTGCGGCCGGCCGGCCACGCTCGGGTAGACCGTGCGCAGCACCTCGTGCCGGCGCAGCAGGTCCGTCAGCGCCTCCTCGAGGGCGGCGGTGTCGACCGGGCCGGTCAGACGCACCGCGCACGGGGTGTTGTAGAGCGCGTTCGGTCCCTCGAACTGGTCGATGAACCAGAGGCGTTGCTGCGCCGGGGAGAGCGGGACGCGCTCCGGCCGGTCGGCGCGCCGCAGGGCCGGCCGGGCGCCGCCGGAGGCGGGCAGGGCGGCGGCCAGGGCCGCGACGGTGGGCGCGTCGAACAGGGCCCGGATGGGGAGTTCGGTGTCCAGGGTGGTGCGGATGCGGCTGACCAGTTTGGTGGCGAGGAGGGAGTGGCCGCCGAGGTCGAAGAAGTCGTCGTCGATGCCGACGGCGGGGAGGCCGAGGGTTTCGGCGAAGAGCGTGCAGAGGGTCCGCTCGCGTTCGGTGCGGGGTTCGCGGCCTTGGGGTGTGGTGCGGTAGTCGGGGGCGGGGAGGGCGCGGCGGTCGACTTTGCCGTTGGGGGTGACGGGGAGGGTGTCGAGGGTGACGATCGCGGCGGGGAGCATGTAGGCGGGGAGGCGTTCGGCGGCGTGGGCGCGGAGTTCGGCGGGGGTGACGGGGTCGGGGGTGGTGGTGCCGCTGGCGGTTGTCGCCGACCGGGTGATGTAGACGACGAGTCGTTTGTCGCCGGGTTGGTCCTCGCGGACGAGGGCGAGGGCGTGGCCCACGCTGGGGTGGGTGGTGAAGGCGGCCTCGACCTCGGCGAGTTCGATGCGGAAGCCGCGGATCTTGACCTGGTCGTCGGTGCGGCCGAGGAATTCGAGTTGGCCGGTGGTGGTCCAGCGGGCGAGGTCGCCGGTGCGGTACATGCGTTCGCCCTTGCCGTTGCCGTAGGGGCAGGCGACGAAGCGTTCGGCGGTGAGGGTGGGGCGGCCGAGGTAGCCGCGGGCGAGGCCGGCGCCGGCGAGGTAGAG
>NZ_JBEPAK010000131.1:0-20318 GCF_040298565.1 Kitasatospora sp. NPDC001539
AGAGCAGCTGACTCTTAATCAGCGGGTCCGGGGTTCGAGTCCCTGGCGGCGCACATGGCAAGCCCTCAGGCCGCCCACTCCGGTGGGCGGCCTGAGGCGTTCCGGGGGTGGGTAGAGGTGGCTCCGTGATCCCTACCGACGTCCGCCCCTTCCCCGAGGAACTCCTGCTGCTCTGCGCCGACCCGGCGCGCGGCCGGTTCCGCAGCCCTTCCGCCCACCTCCGCCACGTGGTCGCGGGCGCCGTCCTCGCCGAACTGCTGGTGACCGGCGCGATCACGGTCGAGAAGCAGCAGATCACCGGCTACCGGCCCGTCGGCGCGCCGGACGAGGTCGCCGCCGGTGTGCTGGCCCGCCTGGAGGCGAAGGGCAAGAGCCGGTTCCGTCCGCGGCTCACCCAGGCGATCCGCTCGGTGCCCGACCGGCCCGGTTACCGCTTCCACCTCGACCGGCTGGTGGCGCAGGGCTACTACGCCGTCGAGGAGAAGCGCTTCCTGGGACTGCCGTACCGGCGCTACCCCACGACCCGCCCCAACGCCGCCCGGGAGATCGCCGCACGCGTCGCGGCGACCCTGTCGGCACCCGACGGCGGAGCCGGCCGGCCGAGCGCGGAGCGGGACCGGCAGCTCGCCGGCCTGATCGACGCGGCCGGGCTGGCGCGCCGCCTCTACCCCGGCCGGGAGGGCGCTCCGATCCGGCGCGCCGCCTCGCGGCTGGCCCGGGAGCTGCCCGTTCCCCGGGCCGTGCGGACGGTCATCCGGGAGAAGTCCGGCGAGTGAGCACCGTCCGGGCGCGGGCGCCTCGGCCCCGGGGAGCCGGCCAGTGCGAGGCCGTCGCCGGCACCGTGCGGGCGCGGGCGCCTCAGCAGGTGTCCAGGACGGCGGAGGCCACCGCGTCCGGACGGTCGAACATCACCAGGTGCCCGGCCGGTGCGGCGGTGCGGAACTCGGCGCCGAGCAGGGCGGCGAGTTCCCGCTGCTCGGCCAGCCGGTACCCGGTGCGGGGGTTGCGGCAGCCGTCGTCGGCCGCCAGTACGGTGACCGGCAGGCCCTCGGGCAGCGGCCGGGTGCGCCGCAGTCCGTCCAGCTCGGCGGCCATGTCGAGGTAGCGCCCGTTCTCCCGCAGCAGCGCGCGCAGGGCCCGTCCGGTGCGGTAGCAGTGCCGGACCAGCTGCGGCGGGGCGAGGTCCTCCCGGCGGACGGTGGACAGCCGGGCGGTGACCCGGCGGGCGGTCGGGCCGAACAGGTACGGGACCGCGAGCGCCCGGGCGGCGCCGGCCAGGGCCCGGGCCGCCAGGTCGCGGGCGGCGGGCGCCGGGTACGGGCGGACCGCCGTCTCGACGCTGCCGTCGACCAGCACCAGCCCGGCGGTCCGCTCGGGGTGCAGCCGGGCGAAGGCCTCCACGTGGAACCCCGCGAGCGAGTGCCCGACCACGGTGCACGGGCCGTCCAGCCCGAGGCCGTCCAGCACCGCCAGGATCCGCCTGGCCTCGCCCGCCACCGTCGGGGCGGGCCGCCCGGTGGCGGGCTCGGCGGCGCTCAGCCCGTAACCGGGCCGGTCGAAGCGGACCACGGTGCGGTAGGGGGCGAGGAACGGGACGACCAGGTCCCAGTCGAACCAGCTGCTGCCGAGGCCGCCGGTGAGCAGGCAGAGCGGGCCGGTGCCCTCGGTGCGGACGTGCAGCGGCGTCCCGTCGACGCGCAGGAACCGCCCCAGCGGGTCGGGCGTGCCCGGGTGGACGGGGCCCAGGTGAGGGTGTCCGGGCTGATGGCGGGGCACCGTTCCACGGTAGTCACCGGCGAACTCGACCCCAACCGGTACCAAACGGGCATATCGACCACCCCGGGGAGGGCGACGGAGGGGCCGGTTCGAGGCACCCCTCGGGACCGTGTATTGTTTTCCAGGTCAGCAGGCGCCGCTAGCTCAGTTGGTTAGAGCAGCTGACTCTTAATCAGCGGGTCCGGGGTTCGAGTCCCTGGCGGCGCACAGACAGTTGGGGAGTCTCTCGCAACAGCGAGGGGCTCCCCGATTTTTTGGCCCTCGACGTCCGTTTTGCGTGTGATGTCGGTCTCGATTGCCGCTCCGGCGGAGCCATTCGGCCCGCCCGGCTCGTCCTGGGCAGTAAACCGGAATCCGGACGAAGGCCCCCACCGCCGACGTCCCCGTCTGTGCAGGCTGGCCCGGTCCGCCCGCAGGAAAGGCCGCGCTTTGTCCCAGAACACCCAGGGCGGCGGCCGCACGCCGTCGATCGGTCTCCGGCCGGTCAAGCGGTTCAAGCGCTCCACCGGTACGACCGGCGGCGGGAAGCCGCGCCGCCCGAAGCGCACCGGCTGGCGCCGGCTCATACCCACCTGGCGGATGACCCTGCTCGGCCTCGCCTCGGCCCTGCTGCTCGGCGTCGGTCTGTTCGCGCTCGGCATCGCCCTGGTGAAGGTCCCCGACGCCCACGCCGCCGCGACCGCCCAGAGCAACACCTGGCTCTACGCGGACGGCTCGGTGATCACCCGCACCGGCCAGACCAACCGGCAGAACGTCGGCCTGGACAAGGTCTCCCCCGCCGCCCAGCACGCCGCGCTCGCCGCCGAGGACCGCAACTTCTACCACGAGGGCGCGGTCAACGTTCAGGGCCTGGCGCGCGCCGCGCTCAACACCGCCACCGGCGCGGGCACCCAGGGCGGCTCCACGATCACCCAGCAGTACGTGAAGAACACCTACCTGAGCCAGAAGCAGTCGATCACCCGCAAGGTGAAGGAACTCTTCATAGCGATCAAGGTGGACGCCACCGAGAGCAAGGACGACGTCCTCTCCGGCTACCTGAACACCTCCTACTACGGCCGCGGCGCCTACGGCATCCAGGCCGCCGCCCAGGCGTACTTCGGCATCGACGCCTCCGCGCTCGACCCCGCCCAGGGCGCCTACCTGGCCACCCTGCTGAACGCCCCGAGCGCCTACGACGTGGCCACCGCGACCCAGGAGGGCAAGCAGAACGCCGTCAACCGGTGGAACTACGTGCTGGACGGCATGGTCAAGGAGGGCTGGCTCTCCGCCGACGAGCGGGCCAAGGCCGCCTTCCCGGACGTCAAGGACCCGCAGCCCAACCCCGGCCTGTCCGGCCAGTCCGGCTACCTGGTGAACGCGGCCACCCAGTACCTCACCTCGAACGGGGTCATCAGCGAGAGCGAACTGGCCAAGGGCGGCTACACGATCAAGCTGAGCATCGACCCGAACCGCCAGCAGGCGCTCCAGGACGCCGTCCAGGCGCAGCTGCACGACACCCTGAACCCGGACAAGCGGAAGAAGGACGCGGCCGCCCAGGCCGGCGCCGTCTCGGTGGACCCGAAGACCGGCGCGGTCGTCGCCCTGTACGGCGGCGTCGACTACGTCAAGCACTACGTGGACAACGCCACCCGGCGCGACTACCAGGCGGGCTCGACCTTCAAGGCGATCGCCCTGGCCGCCGCCTTCGAGAACGACGCCAAGACCCAGGACGGCCGGACCATCACCCCGCGCACCGTCTACGACGGCACCAGCGGCCGCAAGGTCCGCGGCGGCAAGGGCACCCCGTACGCGCCGCCGAACGAGGGTGACAAGAGCTACGGCCAGATCAGCCTGCAGCAGGCCACCGACTGGTCGGTCAACTCGGCCTTCGCCCAGCTCGCGCAGGACACCGGGCTGCAGAAGGTCAAGGACACCGGCATCGCACTGGGCCTGCCCGGCAACACCCCGGGCCTGGACCCGGTGCCGTCCATCCCCCTGGGTGCGGCCACCCCGAGCGTGATGGACATGGCCGGCGTGTACGCCACGCTGGACAACGGCGGCAAGCAGATCACCCCGTGGCTGGTGCAGTCGGTGGACCGCGGCGGCGAGGCCGTGGCGCTGCCCGCGCACAAGACCACCCAGGCGATCAGCGCGGACACCGCGGACAAGGTCACCTCGATGCTCCAGGGCGTGGTGAGCGACCCGGGCGGCACCGGCTGGCGCGCGAAGGCGCTGGGCCGGCCGGCGGCGGGCAAGACCGGCACGACCGACGACCAGAAGTCCGTCTGGTTCGTCGGCTACACCCCCGAGCTGGTCACCTCGGTCGCGCTGTTCGGCCAGGACCCGGGCACCGGCGCCCAGGTCAGCCTGAGCGGCGTCGGCGGGATCGACGGCGCGGCGGGCGGCCAGTACCCGGCGCAGATCTGGACCAGCTACATGAAGGCCGCGCTCAAGGGCCTGCCGGTGAGCGACTTCGCGACCCCGGCCGACGGCGACGACTCCGCCGGCGCGACCGACCTGCCGACCGCTCCGAGCACGCCGACCACCACCCCGTCGACCGGCGCCGCCAGCCCCGGCGCCGGTGCCGGTGCCGGCACGGGCCCCACCCCGGGCGACAACTCCGGCGCAGGCACCTCGGGCGGCAACGGCTCGGGTTCCGGCGGGGCGACGACCGGACCGACCGCCCCCGCGACGGGGCAGCCGACCACCCAGTCCACCTCGCGGCCGACCGGTCGGCCGACCACCCGGCCGACGCCGACCACCGGGCCGACCCAGGCCCCGACCACCCCGCCGACCACCCAGCCCACCGGCGGGGCGGGCGCGCTCACGGGGGCGGGAGCCGCGACCGGGGGCTGACGGCCGGGGCCGGGGCGGGTGAGTGCGCCATTGCGCACAGTGGGCACCAGGACCGAATGACGAAATGGCGCCTTACCGAAGTGCCGGTACGACTGTCACAATGCGTCGGTGCACAGCTCAACGGCCTCGCCCACCCGCCCTCCGGGCAGAACCCTCGGTCTCAGCCTCGCGCTGGTATCCGCATTCGCCTTCGGCGGCTCGGGCACCGCGGCCAAGCCCCTGATCGAGGCCGGGCTCTCACCGCTGCACGTGGTGTGGCTCCGGGTCACCGGCGCCGCCGTGGCCCTCCTCCCGATCGCCTACCGGCACCGGGACGCCGTCCTGCGCCGCCCCGGCCTGCTGCTCGGCTTCGGGCTGCTCGCCGTGGCCGGCGTCCAGGCCTGCTACTTCGCGGCGATCTCCCGCATCCCGGTCGGCGTCGCGCTGCTCATCGAGTACCTCGGGCCGCCGCTGCTGATCGGCTACGTCAAGTTCGTGCAGCGCAAGCCGATCACCCGGGGTGCGGCCGTCGGCGCCGGCGTCGCGGTGGCCGGACTGGCCTGCGTGGTGGAGGTCTGGAACGGCCTGAGCTTCGACGCGCTGGGCGTGCTGTTCGCCCTCGGCGCGGCCTGCTGCCAGGTCGGCTACTTCGTGCTCGCCGACGCCGGCCGCCGGGGCGAGCGCCCCGTCGACCCGCTGGCCGTCAGCGCGTACGGGCTGCTCATCGGCGCCGTCCTGCTCACCGCGCTCACCCGGCCCTGGCAGGCCGACTGGAGCCCGCTCGGCGGATCCGTGGTGATGAACGGGCACACCCTGCCCGCGTTCCTCCCGGCCGCCTGGATGGTGCTGGTCGCCACCGTCCTCGCCTACCTGACCGGCGTGATCTCCGTCGGCTACCTCTCACCGCCGATCGCCGGGGTGGTGGCCAACCTGGAGGCGGTGGTCGCCACCGTGCTCGCCTGGGTGCTGCTCGGCGAGCACCTCGGGGTGCCGCAGGTCGCCGGCGGTCTGCTGGTGCTGGCCGGCGCCTTCGCGGCGCAGCTCAGCAAGCCTGCGGCGGAGGGACGGGCGGACGGAGAGGACGGGGTGACCGAGGTGGTCGCCCCCGCCCCGGACGCCACCGCGGGCGCCGGTGCCGCGGCCTCCCGCGCCGCCGGAACCGCTCAGGACCGCCGGGAGCGGGTGGCCGCCGCCGAGCGCGGGGTCAGCGGCCGGTCCAGCCGAACCAGTCGAGGTGACTGACCGGCCACACGACGCCGGACACCGGGCCCACCACGTCGTCCACCGGCACGGCACCGCCGCCCGGGCCCTGCCGGTGGTACCGCGAGTCCGCCGAGTCGCTGCGGTGGTCGCCCTCGACCCAGACGTAGTTCGCGGGCACCTTCACCGGGCCGAAGTCCAGGCCCGCACAGGAGTCGTCACCGGGGTGCAGGTACGGCTCGTCGACCTTCCGGCCGTCGACCGTCAGGGTGCTGCCCGCGCACTGCACGGTCTGGCCGCCGGTCGCTATCACTCGCTTGACCAGGTAGTTGTCGTCCTTGGGCGGAACCAGCCCGACGAAGCTGAGCACCGAGCTCACCGCGTTGGTGAAGGGGTTCGAGTCGACGGGCTGCGGCGGCAGCCACTCCCCCGGGTCCTTGAACACCACCGGCTGCCCGGGCTCCGGCTTCCAGCCGGTCAGCGGTGCGAACTTGTTCACGCCGACGCGGTCGCCCACCCGCAGGGTGTTCTCCATCGAACCGGACGGGATGGTGAAGACCTGGAACAGGCAGGTCTTGATCAGCAATGCGATCACCAGCCCGACCCCCACCATCGCCGGCAGCTCGATCCACCACGGCCGGGGACGGCGCGCCGAGCGGCGGCCCCGGCGGCCGCGGGAACCGCCGGCCCGGCGGCGGGCCTCGGCGCGGCCGCCGGCTGCTCCGGGGGCGCCCGGCGCGTGGTGGGCGCCGGGTGCGTCGGAGGCGCCGTCGGTGCGTCCGGTGTCCTCGACGCGCCGCACGGAGGGATCGCCGGGGGCTCCGCCGTGCGTTCCGGGCAGGTTGACCGCCATCGTCGCTGCTCCACCTCTCCGGCTGGGGAAACCTGCACGCTACGCCAACCGGGTGGCCGTACGAAATCCGCCATTTAGCCGCCGCCGACATCGCCGGCCGGGAGGCACCTGCGAGGAGTGACTCCGGGCCGCGCGGCCGGGACGGGCCCGGGGCGATCCTGGGCGGCCCCGGGGCGGCCCTGCCGGTGGTCCGCCGTCCCGAGCCCGCTCAGGTGCGGGCGATGGCCTCGTGGTGGCGGATGACCTCCGCGATGATGAAGGTCAGGAACTTCTCGGCGAAGACCGGGTCGAGCTTGGCCCCGGCGGCGAGTTCCCGGAGGCGCTTGATCTGGTCCCGCTCCCTGGCCGGGTCGGCCGGCGGCAGCTTGTGCTCGGCCTTGAGGCGGCCGACCCGCTGGGTCGCCTTGAAACGCTCGGCCAGCATGTGGACCACTGCGGCGTCGATGTTGTCGATGCTCTCGCGCAGGCTGGTCAGCTCCGCCCGCACCGCGTCGTCGACGCCCTCGGGCAGGCCGGCGTCGGAGGTCGTGGGCTGGTCCGTCATCGGGGCGGCTCCCGGTGTCTGGGGTGGGCGCCCGGCCGTACGGCGGCCGGGCTCGGGCCCGGGCAAATCTAACAGGGCACCCGCGCCGGACCCGCACCGTCAGGCGGAACCGTCCCGGCATCCGGACAGCCCGGTGGAATCCGCCGTTCGAGGGGCCCTGGGCCGGTCCCGGGCCCCGGTGCGCCGGGAGCGGGCAGGCCCGTGCGCGGGTAGGTGGCGGCCCGCCGACGCCACTTCCGGGCATCCGGCCCCGTGGCCGGGTGACCCGTAGTCTGGTGCGTGCATGACCGGAAGTGACGACGCAGCAGTACGTCAACAGTGGAGGAACCGATCGTGGCAACCACCCGCACCGCCCGTACCGCCTGGGAGGGCAACCTCGTCGACGGCAACGGCCTGGTGACCTTCGCCTCCTCCGGGATCGGCGAGTTCCCCGTCTCCTGGCCCGCCCGCGCCGAGGCGCCCAACGGCAAGACCAGCCCCGAGGAGCTCATCGCGGGCGCCCACTCCGCCTGCTTCTCAATGGCGCTGTCGCACGGCCTGACCAGCGCCGGCAACCCGCCGGCCCGCCTCGACACCCAGGCCGACGTCACCTTCCAGCCCGGCACCGGCATCACCGGCATCCACCTCACCGTCACGGGCGACGTGCCCGGCATGGACGAGGCCGACTTCGTCAAGGCCGCCCAGGACGCCAAGGCCAACTGCCCGGTGAGCCAGGCCCTGACCGGCACCACCATCACCCTCACCGCCAAGCTGGCCTGACCCGGCCCGGCCCCCGGCTCGACCGGGCGCCCGGTCCCGCCCCCGGCGCGCAACCGGCGCCCGGGGGCGCGGCCTCGGCGCACACGCTCCCGGCGCACCTCATGTGATGTGCACGAAGGGCAGCTGCACGTTCCGCCATCCATGGCCCCAAAGAGGGCGAATCACCCTGGCGGCGGTCACCGCGCGTTGCCGCCGCGGCCTATGATCGGCCGAAGCGCCCTGTTCTTCACGCGGGTCCCCGCGCGACAGCGCCCCACGGCGGTCGCCCCCCAGTGGACCGACTCCGAGGACCGTGACAGAGCGCGGAGCCGGCCGCCGGACTCCCGGCCGGCCAGGCGGACCATCGTCAAGCGTCAGCAGCGGACGGGAGCATGCCGTGCCGGGCCAGAACGAGGGGGCCGACGCACACCACCGAGGCGTGCGACACGAGGAACCGCCACACCACCGCCACCTCAGCGCGCCGGTCCTCGATCCGTCCGACTCCGTCACCTCGATGGGCGCGGGCGCCCCGGGGGCCTCGGCCGCTTCTCCCACTCCCTCCGCTCCGGGTGTCACCCCCTCCGCTCCGGGTGTCCCGGCCGCTTTCCCCGTTCCCGGTGTCCCGGCCGTTCCGGCCTCGGCGTGCGGCACCCTCGAGGACCCCGGGCCGCTGCTCTGCCCCACGTGCTCGGCCCCGTTGACCGACGGCACCCACCTCGGCGCCTCCGACGCCTCCGACCGGCAGGACGGCGGCGACCGGCTGCTGGCTGCCCTGCGGGCCAGCGAGTCCCGCTTCCGGGCGGCGTTCTGCGACGCCGTCATCGGCATGGCGCTGATCGACCCCGAGGACCGGATCATCGAGGTCAACCCGGCCTTCGCGGCGCTGATCGGACGGAGCGTCGGCGAACTGGTCCGCACCCACCTGCACGAGATCATCGACCCGGAGGGCATGCCGCACCGGCTCTTCACCGAACTCGTCCACGGTGAGCGGGAACGGTTCCGCGTGGAGAAGCAGCTCAAGCACCGCGCGGGCCACACGGTCTGGAGCAAGGTGACCGTCTCCCTGATCCGGGACGGCGCCGGCCGGCCGCTCTACACCCTCGCGTTGGTGGAGGACATCACCGAGCAGCGCCGGCTCGGCGACCGCCTGGAGTACCAAGCCCTCCACGACCCGCTGACCCGGCTGCCCAACCGGACCTACTTCTTCGAACGGCTCGACGCGGCCTGCCTCCCGAGCGTCGCCGAGCCCGTGGGCGGTCGGAGCCCCGGAACGGCCGGGACCCACGACCGTCCCGAGGCCGCGGCAGGACGCGAACGCCGGGTCGGCGTCTGCTACCTGGACCTCGACGGCTTCGCGGCGATCAACGAGACCCTCGGCCACCACATCGGCGACCAGCTGCTGATCGCCGTCGCCGCCCGCCTGCGGCGCGGGCTCTCCGGGCACGGCGCCCGGCTGGTGGCCCGGATGGGCGGGGACGAGTTCGCCGTCCTGGTCCCCGACAGCCGGGGCAGCGAGCAGCTGACCGCGCTCGCCGGCCGGATCCTGGACGTGCTGGAGCGCCCCTTCGACATCGCCGGACACCGGCTGGCCATCACCGCCAGCGTCGGCGTCGTCGAACGGTCGGTGCACGAGACCACCCCCGCCGACCTGGTGAAGGACGCCGACGCCACGCTCTACTGGTCCAAGGCAGACGGCCGCGCCCGCTGGACCCTCTACGACCCGGCCCGCGGCGCCCACCAACTCACCCGCCAGCTGCTCGCCACGGCACTGCGACCGGCCCTGGAGCGCGGCGAGTTCACCGTCGAGTACCAGCCGCTGGTCGGACTGGCCGACGGCGCGGTGCACGGCGCCGAGGCCCTGGTCCGCTGGCGCCACCCGCGCTACGGCACCATCTCCCCGGACCGCTTCATCCCGCTCGCCGAGGAGTCCGGCGCGATCGTGCCGCTCGGCACCTGGGTGCTGGAGGAGTCGTGCCGTCAGGCCAAGCAGTGGCTCACCGAGTTCCCCGACACCGAGACCTTCGTGAGCGTGAACCTGGCGGCGCGCCAGATCTGGGACTCCGACGTGGTGGCCGACGTCGCCCGGGTCCTCGAGCGCACCGGCCTGCCGGCCCGGCTGCTCCAGCTGGAGATCACCGAGAGCGCCCTGCTCGGCCCCGGCGGACGCCCGTTGCAGGCCTTGCAGGCGCTGGCCGACATGGGGGTGCGGATCGCCATCGACGACTTCGGCACCGGCTACTCCAACCTGGCCTACCTCTCCCGGCTGCCGGTGCACGTCCTGAAGCTCGACGGCACCTTCATCGAGGGGTTCCGCGACCCGGCCCCGGCCGACCGGCAGCCCGTGCCCGAGCTCCACTCCCGGCGCAGTGACGCCGACGAGCAGATCGTCGGCGCGATGGTGCAGCTGGCCCACACCCTCGGCCTGACCGTCACCGCCGAGGGCATCGAGAGCGCCGCCCAGGCCGAGCGGCTCCGGCTGACCGGCTGCGACACCGCCCAGGGCTGGTACTTCGCCCGGCCGGGCGAGGCCGAGCGGGTCGCGGCGATACTCCGGGAGGGGCGCCCCGCCCCGCACGGCCGGTAGGCAGGGGCGGGGCGGGGCCTTCGCCGCCGGGGCTGCCGCCGCCGGCCCGTCCGGGTCAACCCGTCGCGGTCAGCCTGTCGCGGGTCAACGCGTCGCGGTCAGGCCGTCGCTGTCAGGCCGTCGCGGTCAGCCCGTACGCCTCGGCGATCAGACCGTAGGAGCGGAGCCGGGCCTCGTGGCCGTGGATGTGCGAGGTGACCATCAGCTCGTCCACCCCGGTCCGCTTGCGCAGGGCCTCCAGGCCGTCCGCGACCCGGCCCGGCTCGCCCAGGACCACGTTGTCGAGCCAGCTGTCGATGAAGTCCTCCTCGGCCGGGCTGTACGGGTACGCCTCGGCCTCCTCCGGAGTCGGGATCGGGCCGGGGTTGCCGCGGCGGAGCCGGAGCATGCCGAGCGCCGCGGAGCGGGCGAGACGGCGGGCGGCGGGCTCGTCGTCGGCGGCGACGGCGCTGACGCCGATCAGCGCGTACGGCTCGGAGAGCACGGCGGAGGGGCGGAAGGACGTCCGGTACAGGTCCAGCGCCGGGACGGTGTTGGCGCTGCTGAAGTGGTGGGCGAAGGCGAACGGCAGGCCGAGTCGGCCCGCCAACTGGGCGCTGAAGCCGGAGGAGCCGAGCAGCCAGACGGGCGGGCGGCCCTCGCCCCTGGGGACGGCGGTCAGCCGCGCGTAGGGGTGGCCGGAGGGGAAGTCGCCGTCCAGGAAGTGGGTCAGCTCGGCGAGCTGCTGCGGGAAGTCGTCCGCGCCCTCGCCGAGGCCGCGGCGCAGCGCCCGGGCGGTGGCCGGGTCGGTGCCGGGGGCGCGGCCGAGACCGAGGTCGATCCGGCCGGGGTGCAGCGCCTCCAGCAGGCCGAACTGCTCGGCGATGGCGAGCGGGGCGTGGTTGGGGAGCATGACCCCGCCCGAGCCGAGCCGCAGCGTGGTGGTGTTCGCACCGAGGTGGGCGAGCAGGACGGCCGGGGTCGAGCTGGCGACCCCGGGCATGCCGTGGTGCTCGGCGACCCAGAAGCGGTGGTACCCCCACTGCTCGGCCCGGCGGGCCAGCTCGGTGGTGGCGGCGAGGGCCTCGGCGGGGGTGTGGCCGGCGCCGACGGTCGCCAGGTCGAGGATGGAGAGCGGAGCGGGTGCGGTGCCGCGGGCGGCGCCCCGGATCGCCGCACCGACCGGCGGCTCGGTCCCGTGCTCCTGCTGGCCCTCGGTGGTCATGCCGTCCGCCCTCCTGGCTTGCCTTGATCCGGCTGTTCTGCGAGCCGGCCGTCCTGGGCGCCGCACGGGGCGCGGCGGGCCCGGCGGCCGTCTCCTGCCAGCCGTGGTCAACCACGGCGACGGGCCCCCTGTTCCCGGCGGCCGGGCGCGCTCCGGGTGCCGACCGGCGGTTGCAGGCGGTCGGCCGACCGACCGTTCGGATGACGGAGAGCCAGCGGCCGGTGACGGTTGGCGACTTCACGCCAGGATCGGAAGTCGCCAGCCGCGGGGCTCGCGATCCGCGACCGGCATCCGGCAGGCTGGTGATCAGGAGCGGCTCCCCAACGGGACCCGCCTTCCGCCGGCAAGATCGTCGGGCTGGACCAGCGCCGACCGATCCCCGCGAGCCCTCGGCGGCGGCACACCGCCCCGGGGGCTCGTGCCGTCTCCGGGCCCCCGCCCCTCGCCTCCGGCGGCCCCGTCTCCGCTCCGGCGGGCCCCGTCCCGCCCCTCCGGCGGGCCCCGTCCCGCCCGCCCGCACGGCGTGACCAGCGGCCGTGATCCGCGGCACACCGGGGTGCTTCATGGCATGAAAAGTCGAGGCGCTAGCGTTGGCCACAAGCAGCCACCTGCTCCCCCGGGCGGCGTGGAGGGAGTTGGGGCCTTGGACTTCGTGGCGGCGATCGGATCCTCGTGGATCTGCGCCCTGGCGCTGTTCGCCGTACTCGGCGACGCCCTGCTCCCCTTCATCCCCAGCGGGACGCTGGTCATCCTGGCGGTGCTCAAGACCGAGCAGGTCAGCGGCGCCCCGGTGCTGCTCGGCCTGGGCGTGGCGGTGGCCTCCTTCCTCGGCGACCTCCTGCTGCTCCAGCTCGCCCGGCGCGGCGCACCCGTCCTGCAACGCCGGCTCGCCCGACGACCGAAGCTGGCCGCCAGTGTCGCCAGGGTCCAGCAGTCCCTGATCGGCCGCCGACGCGGAGGGGCCGCCGCGATGGTGGTGATCGCCCGGTTCGTCCCGGCCGGGCGCACCGTCCTGGACCTGGCCATCGGCCACTCCCCCAGCCATCCGCACCGCTTCCTGCACTGGTCGGCGCTGGCCGCGCTGGTCTGGGCCGCCTACATCGTGACGCTGGGCTGGTTGAACAGCCACTGGTTCAACACGGCTTGGCTGAGCCTGGCCGTCTCCTGCGCCGCGGCCACCGCGATCAGCACCGCGATCGCGCGCATGGTGCGCCGCCACCGGCGGCTGGCAGCGCTCTGACCGGTCCGGCCCGGCCGGCGGCCGTCCCCGACCGATGACCCTCCCCGACCGGTGGCCGTCCCCGACCGGCGGTCGTTTCGGCCGGACAGCGGGCCCGGTCAGTAGCAGAATTCTCCCCAACGGGCGATGGGCCCCACCGGCCGCCGACGAACTCAGCCCGGGCCGACCGGGGCTGGGTTGGGCCGAGTACGGCGGGGCGGGGGGGTGCCCTACTCCGCCGGCAGGGCTCGACGTCCGGCAGCGCTCGGCGCGAAGCGTCACAGGACCGCAACAGACGACCGAAATGCGCAGCCCAGCCGGGCGCTTCCGGCGTGTTGACTGTTGTCCGGAGCCCGACGTCCTTGGAGGCCGTCGCGGCGACATGACATGCTAACGGCGGAATGTTCATCAATTGCCCGATTTGACCGGTGCGGCCCACGGCCGCCCTCACCACCGGCATCGGCACCCAGGGGAGACCATGACCAGCATCTCGCGCAGGACGGTGCTCAGTGCTACCGCGGCGACCGCAGCCCTCGGCGCGGTCGCGGCCTGTTCCAGCGGCGGATCCGGTTCGGGACAGAGTCCCACCTCTCCAGCCCCCGGCGGCACCGGCGACGCCACGTCCGGCACCTCCGGCACGCCCCAGGCGGTCGTCCCGAAGGGCACTCCGATCGGCGACGGCTCCAACGCGGACACCGGCCCGCAGCCGAACCAGCCCAAGCCCGAGAAGCTCAAGCCGGGCGAGCGGCCGCCGCAGTTCGTGGTGTTCTCCTGGGACGGCGCGGGCGGCACCGACGACGGCCAGTTCCCCCGCTTCCTCAAGCTGGCGGAGCAGTACAAGGCCACGATGACCTTCTTCCTCTCCGGGATATACGCCCTGCCCAAGGGCAAGTCCGACCTCTACCACCCGCCGAAGCACTCCGTCGGCGCCTCCGACATCCCGTACCTGTCGGACGGCGCGGTGAAGAACACCCTCAAGCTCGTCAGCCAGGCCTGGCTCGCCGGGCACGAGATAGGCACCCACTTCAACGGGCACTTCTGCTCCAGCCGCCCGGACAAGAACGGGGTCAACATGTGGACCCCGGAGGACTGGCAGAGCGAGATAGACCAGGCGATATCCTTCGTCACCCAGTGGCGCACCAACACCGGCTTCACCGACGTCGATCCGCTCCCCTTCGACTACAGGAAGGAGCTCATCGGCGGCCGCACCCCCTGCCTCGAGGGCCAGAAGGCACTGCTGCCGACCATCGCCAAGCTGGGCTGGAAGTACGACGCCAGCTCCCCGGGCGGTCTGCAGATATGGCCGCAGAAGGTGCAGGACGGCAAGATCTGGGACTTCCCGCTGCAGTCGATCCCCTTCCCCGGACACACCTTCCAGGTCCTCTCGATGGACTACAACATCCTGGCCAACCAGTCCGGCGGCAGCACCAAGGGCGACGCGTCCAAGTACGACGAATGGCGCACCCAGGCCACCAACTCCTACGTGGCCGGCTTCGAACGCGCCTACAACGGCAACCGTGCTCCGTTCTTCATCGGCAACCACTTCGAGCAGTGGAACGGCGGCATCTACATGGACGCCGTCGAGGGTGCGCTGAAGGCCATCGCGGGCAAGCCGGAGGTGCGGCTGGTCTCCTTCAAGCAGCTGGTCGAGTGGCTGGAGGTGCAGGACCAGTCCACCCTGCGCAAGCTGCGCACCCTCAACGTGGGCCAGGCGCCGGCCGGTGGCTGGGAGAGCTTCCTGGGGTCGGCCGGCTGACGGCCGCCGTGCCGTCCCGGCCCGACGCCTGACGCGCGGCGCCGGGACGGCCAGCCGGTGGCGGAGCGATCATCCGGCGGCGGACCGACTACCGGCGGCGGGCGGCTACCCGGCGGCGGAGCCGTCCGCGAGCAGGCCGCGGACGATGCGGTCGGCCCCCGCCGGGCTCCAGAGGATCGAGTAGTGGTTGGTGCCCGGGACGAGCGCGGCCGGGACCCTCGCCGTGTCCAACCCCGACGACTCGATCCGCTCGTGGTCGTACAGGCCCTGCGGTTCGTCGAGTAGGCCGCGCTCGGCCCAGAGCAGTTCGGCCGGGCACGGCAGCCGGTGCACGGCGCCGGCCGCCTCCTCGTCCAGCAGCACCTGGGCGCCGTCGGTCCGCACCGCTTCCAGCCGGCAGGAGGAGCGCAGTTCCGGCTCGGCGCCGACCAGGTCGCGCTGGGTGTAGGCGTCGATCCCCTCCGACCAGTCACCGCCGAAGGCCGGGTGGCGGCGCCAGAACTCCCGGTACGCGTCGCGGTCCGGGAAGGTCATCGAGAGCCGGGCCAGCGCGGGCCCGAGCACGGCGGCCAGGGCGTCCTCCGCAGGAACGCCGGCCGGCAGCGGGAAGCTGACGGCGCCGTCCACCAGTAGCACCCGGCGGACGAGTCCGGGGTGCCGCACCGCGGTGAGGGCGGCGACCCAGGCGCCCATCGAATGGCCGACGACCACGGCGGGCCCGGTGCCGAGGGCGGCCGTCACGGCGGCCACGTCGTCGGCGTGCCGGGCCAGCCCGTACGGCCCGGCGACCGCCCGGCTGGCGCTGCGGCCCCGCAGGTCCGGGGCGAGCAGGGTGACCCGTCCGGCGAGCCGGCGAGCGACCTCGTACCAGGCGAGGCCGTTGGCGGTGATGCCGTGCACCGCCACGACCGTCGGCGCCTCCGGACGGTTGGCGGGCCAGCGCAGCACGGCCAGGTCCCCGCCCGGCACGGGGACGGTCGACTCCTCGGGCAGCAGGGGCGGGCGGCTCACGCGGCAGTACCTCCGGCGGGACGGGCGGTCCGGGCGCCCGACGGGGTGCGGACCCAAGGAGGGCGGGACGGGCGGCGGCTGCCGGAACCCTAAACGCTCGGGAATGGCCGGCGACATGTGGCCGTGCGACGCACCGGCCTGCCGCGCTGTGGCTCCGGCCACCATGGCCGCGGCCCGGCACCCGGATGTGGCCGGTCGCCACGGTTCGGCGGCCTCCCGTGGCGCCGGCCGCCATGGCTGCGACGGCCTGCGAGCGGTGACGGTGGAGCAGCGGCACCGGCCGGGATCCCGAGCCCTCCCGCCCGCCGCCCACGCACCCTGCCGGCTTCCTCCCCACTCCCACGAGGTGATCCCTTGGACAAGGTCCTGAACTCCCCCGCCGACGCGGTCGGGGACATCCCCGACGGCTCGGTGCTGGCCGTCGGCGGTTTCGGCCTCTGCGGCATCCCGAGCACCCTGATCGGCGCACTGCTGGACGCCGGTACGACCGGGCTGCGGGTGGTGTCGAACAACTGCGGGGTGGACGACTGGGGGCTGGGCCTGCTGCTGCGGGCGGGCCGGATCGCCCGGATGACCTCCTCGTACGTCGGCGAGAACAAGGAGTTCGCCCGGCAGTACCTCTCCGGGGAACTGGAGGTCGAGCTGACCCCGCAGGGCACCTTGGCCGAAAGGCTGCGGGCCGGCGGCGCCGGGATCCCGGCGTTCTTCACCCCGGCCGGGGTGGGCACCCAGGTCGAGGAGGGCGGGCTGCCGTGGCGCTACGCGGCGGACGGCTCGGTCGCCCTGGCCTCGCCGCCGAAGGAGGTGCGGGAGTTCCACGGCCGCCGGTACCTGCTGGAGGAGGCCATCACGGCGGACTTCGCGCTGGTCCGGGCCGAGGCGGCCGACCGGCACGGCAACTGCGTGTTCCACGCGGCCGCCCGCAACTTCAACCCGCTCTGCGCGGCGGCCGGCCGGATCACCCTGGTGGAGGCCGACCGGATCGTCGAACCAGGCGAGCTGACCCCGGACGCGGTGCACCTGCCCGGGGTGTACGTCGACCGCCTGGTCGCCGCCGATCCCGCGGACCGCCGCATCGAACGCCGGACCGTCCGGCCCGCCCTCCAGGAGGCCTGAACCGATGCCCACCCCGCTCGCCCCACGCGACGCCCTGGCCGCCCGCGCCGCCCGCGAGTTGCGCGACGGGCAGTACGTGAACCTGGGCATCGGACTGCCCACCCTGATCCCCGGCCACCTCCCGCCCGGGGTCCGGGTGGTGCTGCACTCGGAGAACGGCATCCTCGGCGTGGGCCCGTACCCGGTGGCGGGCACCGAGGACGCCGACGTGATCAACGCCGGCAAGGAGACGGTGACGGTCGCACCCGGGGCCTCGTACGTCGATTCCGCCGCCTCCTTCGGCATGGTCCGGGCCGGCCGCATCGACGTCTCGGTGCTCGGCGCCATGCAGGTGTCGGCCGCCGGGGACCTCGCGAACTGGATGGTCCCCGGCAAGGTGGTCAAGGGCATGGGCGGTGCGATGGACCTGGTGCACGGCGCCCGCCGGGTGGTCGTCGTGATGGAGCACACCGCTCGGGACGGCTCACCGAAGATCGTCCAGGAGCTCTCGCTCCCCGCCACCGGCCGGGGAGTCGTGGACCGGATCGTCACCGACCTGGCGGTCGTCGACGTGACCGCGCAGGGGCTGCGCGTGGTGGAGACGGCCCCGGGCGTGACCTTCGCCGAGGTGCAGGCGGCCACCGGCGCGGTCCTCCTGCCGCCGCTCTCGGACCAGGAACTCCTTTAGCACCGACGCCAGCCGCCGCGGCCGGGAACGGGGGTCCGTTCACGCTTGCGTGGTGGTGATTCCCCCGATCGGTTGCGATCTCCCTGACGCTCCGGGAGAGTTGAGCATGCCAAGGATCCCGCACCGCCGGAGGGGAAGCCGGAAGGTGCACCGGGATCGCGCGTGCGAGACCCGGCGCGCGGACCCACGACTCGACCGGTCGCACCCGCTCCTGGTGTCGGACCGCACGTGCCGGACGGCCCGGAAAACCGTCGGATGACCGGCGGTTGGCCGGGCCGTGCTCCGTCCGGGCGCAGGCATTCGTCCGTACGGCGCCCGGGCGGCGTTCCGCCCAGGCGGTGTTCCGCCCGGACGGCATTCGTCCGGGCGGCGTGACGTCCGGGCGGCTTCGGGGCGAGGCGGGCAGGCCGAGCGAAGCAAGGCGCGACACTCCGGGGGGAGCACCCATGACCACGCCGACCTCACGACGAAGGGGCGTCGGCACGGCCCGCCACGGGCGCGGCCGGCACGAACACGGCCGGGGCGCCGACCGGTCCGGCCACGGCGGATCCGGCGGTCCCGGCACCCCCGGGGAGGCGGGTGACCTCGACGAGGCGGCCCTGCTCGTCGTGCCGGTGCCCGAAGCCCCTTACGAATACGGCCACTTCAGCCGCCTCGCCGGCCCGGCGGTCGACCCGGGCGAGGACCGGGAGCTCGGCGGCGGTGTCTACCGGCCGGAGCCGGGCAGCGCGCCGGAACCCGCCGCGGCGTCGGCCGCTCCCTACCGCGTCCAGTACCGCAGCCTGCTGCGCCACGAGCCGCACCGGATCCGGGCCGCCCTGCTGCTGGTCGCGGCCCCGCTGGTGGAGGCGGTCCTGCTGGTCTGGCTGCTGTTACCGGAGCACTGGCCGGTGCGAGCGGACGAGACCGACACCCTGGTGCTGCTCGGCGACAAGGTGATGATCGCGATCATCGCCGTGGTCGAGGTCTTCCGGCTGGTCAACGTCGTCTCCAACACCCACGCCACGCTGGCCGCCCGCGATCCGATACCGGTGACGCCGGAGTCCGGCACCCGGGTCGCCTTCCTGACCACCTGCGTGCCGGGCAAGGAACCGCCGGAGATGGTCCGGGCCACACTGGTCGCGGCCCGCGCCGTGCGGCACGACGGCCCGTACGACGTCTGGCTGCTGGACGAGGGAAACGATCCTGCCATGCGCGCCCTCTGCACCGAGCTGGGCGTGCGCCACTTCACCCGCTCCGGCCGACCGCACTGGAACCGTCCCAAGGGCCGGTTCCGCGCCAGGAGCAAGCACGGCAACTACAACGCCTGGCTCCAGGCGCACGGCGAGGACTACGACTTCTGGGTGTCCGTCGACACCGACCACGTCCCGCTGCCCGACTTCTGCGAGCGCATGCTCGGCTACTTCCGCGACCCGGACGTCGCGTTCGTGGTCGGCCCCCAGGTGTACGGGAACTACCGCAGTTCGGGTTCGGCCGTCACGAAGTTCAGCGAGAGCCAGCAGTACCTCTTCCACGCCCTCGTGCAACGCGCCGGAAACCGTTACGGGGCACCGATGTTCGTCGGCACCAACAACGCCGTGAGGATCCGCGCCCTCCAGTCGATCGGCGGGTTGTACGACTCGGTCACCGAGGACATGGCGACCGGGCTGGAGTTCCACCGGAGCCGGAATCCGGAGAGCGGCGCACGCTGGAAGTCCGTGTACACCCCGGACGTGCTCGCGGTGGGCGAGGGCCCGTCCTCCTGGACGGACTTCTTCTCCCAGCAACTGCGGTGGAGCCGGGGCAGCTACGAGACCCTGCTCACCCAGTTCTGGCGGGTGATGTGGCGGCTGCCGCCCGGTCGGCTGCTCAACTACTCGCTGATGGTGGGCTTCTACCCGATGGCGGCCCTCACCTGGCTGCTCGGCGGGGTGTCCAGCGTGCTCTACCTCGGCTTCGGAGCCTCCGGCGTCCACGTCTCCTCGGAGATCTGGATGATGCTCTACAGCGATGCCGCCGCGCTCCAACTCCTGCTCTACACCTGGAACCGCAAGCACAACGTGAGCCCGCACGAACCGGCCGGTTCCTCCGGGGTCGCGGGCATGCTGATGTCGGCCCTGTGCGGTCCGGTCTACGCGGCCTCGCTGCTCCAGGCGCTGGTGCGCCGCCGCAGCCGCTTCGTGGTGACGCCCAAGGGCCGGGAGGCCAGCACGGACCGGCTCGGCACCTTCCGCTTCCACCTGTTCTGGGCGCTGGTGTTCGGCGGCGCGGTCATCGCCTCCCACTTCACCGGCTACGACCACGTCGCCATGCGGACCTGGGCCTGCATCGCCCTCGTCCTGACCGTGCTCCCCCCGCTGATCCTGGCGGGCGACGCCGTCCGCCGCCGCCGGGCCAGGCCCACCGCCACGCTCACCGTGACCGGCGACCGGGGGACGGCGCCCGAGGTCGTCCTGGAGAAGCGCCGACCGCGCCACGCCCGAGGCGCCGGCACCGCCCCGGCGGCGGCTCCCGCGCGGACGACGGCGGCGCTCGACAGCCCCACCCTCACGCTGCGCCTCGCCGCACCCGACACCCCGACCCTCGCGCTCCGCCTCCCCCACTCAGGCCCCACCAGCCCCACCGGCCCCCGCCAGGCCGGAGCCGACCACGCCGGAGCCGGCTCCCCCTGACCCGACCACACCGGAGCCGGCTCCCTCTGGGCCGACCACGCCGAATCCGGCCCCCGCCCGCTGAGCCCGGCCCCCGCCCGCCTCCCGAGGGGAGAATCTCAATGACCGTGTCAAGCCGTCTGCCTGACTGGCGGAGCGGGGGTGAAGAGCCTCTTGTCACGCAGCATCGCCCAGAGCACGTCGAC
>NZ_JBEPAK010000132.1:0-20300 GCF_040298565.1 Kitasatospora sp. NPDC001539
GCCCCGTCCACTGCCTCGACGGGGCCCCGGCGCTTCGTCCGTCCCGTCCCGGGGCGGTCAGCGACGGGCGGTGCGGGTGCGCCAGGGCAGCTCGACGGTCACGGTGGTGGGGCCGCCCTCCGGGCTGTCCACCAGGAACACCCCGTCCACCGCCCGGATCCGCTCCGCCAGCCCGGCCAGGCCGCTGCCCGGGTACGGGGCGGCGCCGCCCTTGCCGTCGTCCTGGACCAGCACCATCAGCTGGTCGTCCGAGCGCCAGACCTCGACCGAGGCCGTCCGGGCACCCGCGTGCTTGGAGACATTGGTCAGCAACTCGCTGACCGTGAAGTAGGCGATGCCCTCGACCGCGGAGTCCGGGCGCTCGGGCTCGCCGTCCTTCCCGGCCAGGTCGACGTTCACCCGGACGCCGCCGGGGACGGTGCAGCGGGCCGCCACCGCGGACAGCGCCGCGTCCAGTCCGCGGTCGGTGAGCACCGCCGGGTGGATGCCCCGGGCCAGGTCGCGCAGCTCCTGCAGGGCCAGCTTCACCTCGCCGTGCGCGTTGTCGACCATCCGGGCGGCGGCCGCCATGTCCTCCTCGGACTCCACCTCGCGCAGCCGCTCCTTGGCCATGCCGAGGTCCATCGCCAGCGCGACCAGCCGGGCCTGGGCGCCGTCGTGCAGGTCGCGCTCGATCCGGCGCAGGTCCGCGGCGGCGGTGTCGACCACGGTGCCGCGGTCGTCCTCCAGCTCGCGCACCCGCTCGGCCAGCGCGCCCGGGAAGAGCAGCGCCTCGACCAGCATCCGGTCGACCGCCGCCATCGCGCGCACCACCCAGGGCAGCACCGGCCACAGCACCACGACCGACACCAGGGACAGCGTGAAGCTGAGGATGCCCCACGGCAGCATCAGCACGTTGTAGAGCGCGGAACGCCAGTTCAGCAGGTCGGTGACGTGGGCGATGGTGAAGCCGACCGCCCCCGGGCGGCGCGGCCGCACCGGCTCGGGGTCGTCGATCGCCGAGCCGTACGCCGCCCGTGCGCGGCGCCGGCCCAGGCCGCCCAGGGTGCGGGAGGCGGCCAGCCCGCCGGCCAGCAGCGGCAGGCCGACCACGGTGACCGACAGCCCCAGGCCGATCGAGAGCGTGGCGACCGCCAGGACGAAGCCGGCGATGCCGAGCGGCAGGTTGAGCATCAGCCGCCCGACCTGGTGCCACATCCGCGCGCCGTACAGCGGCGGGTGTTCCATCCGGCGGTACTGCTCCTCGATGGCAGCCCGGGCGCGGTGGTGCAGCGGCTTCATCGGATCATCCGTCCCTGTCGGTCGAGCTGGTGGACCAAGCTTCCCGAAAGGGGGACGGGCGGTGCCATGGGGGTGATACATCTTCCCGGGCGGGGGTTATCCCCACCCCCCGCCCCGGCTCCCGGCCGCGCGCCGTGGTGTCCACCAGCTGTCTTGCGGAGCGGGCGGGGTTCGGAGGCAGCGGAGCCGTCCCCTTAGACTCACGCATTGGCCGGGGTTAAGAGCGTGCGAGGAAAGTCGTAGAACTGTCTTGAGGACGGTTTCACGGCCGAGGTGGAGGCGAAGGCATGGAGGGGCAGCAGGTGGCTGCCGTCGCGGCCGACCCGGCGGTCGGCAGCGGCTACTTCGACGCGTACGCCGCGATGGGCCTGCTGGCCGTCATCGGCGTGCTCTTCGTCGCCGTGGCGTTCACCGCCAACCGCCTGCTGCGGCCGGTGGTCTACTCACCCGAGAAGCTCCTCGCCTACGAGTGCGGCGTGGACCCGGTGGGCGAGGACTGGGCGCACACCCAGGTCCGGTACTACGTGTACGCCTTCCTGTACGTGATCTTCGCGGTCGACGCGATCTACCTGTTCCCGTGGGCGACGGTCTTCGCCAGTGCCGGGTACGGCGCCGGAACGCTGATCGAGATGTTCCTCTTCATCGGGTTCCTCGCGGTCGGGCTGCTCTACGCCTGGAAGAAGGGCGTTCTGGAATGGACGTGACGCACACCCACTCGCACGGCGGCCAGGGCGGTCCCGTCCCGCTCGGCCTGCCGGACCCGTCCCGTCCCGGCGCCGTGGAGCGCCGCGGCCTCGGCCCGCTGGCACGGCTCGCGCCCGACCCCGTCAAGGTCGTGCTCAACTGGGGCCGCCGCTACAGCCTCTGGTGCTTCAACTTCGGCCTCGCCTGCTGCGCGATCGAGTTCATCGCCGCGTCGATGGCCAAGCACGACTTCATCCGGATGGGGGTCATCCCCTTCGCGCCCGGCCCCCGCCAGGCCGACCTGATGATCGTCTCCGGCACCGTCACCGACAAGATGGCGCCCGCCGTCAAGCGCCTCTACGAGCAGATGCCCGAGCCGAAGTACGTCATCTCCTTCGGCGCCTGCTCCAACTCCGGCGGCCCGTACTGGGACTCCTACTCGGTGACCAAGGGCGTGGACCAGATCATCCCGGTGGACGTCTACGTGCCCGGCTGCCCGCCCCGGCCCGAGGCGCTGCTCCAGGGCATCCTCAAGCTGCAGGAGAAGATCGCGGCCGAGTCCCTGCCCGGTCGCTACACCGCGCCTCCGGCGGCGCTGCGGCGTCCGCTGGTCGCCGGGCCGGGTTCGCCGGAAGGGGGAGCCTCGTGACGTCCGCCGAGCAGTACGCGGCGTCGGTCGGGGAGTGGGCGACCGGCGCCGAGGCGTACGGGCTGATCACCGTCGACGTCCCGGCCGAGCGCTGGATCGAGGCGCTCACCAACGCCCGGGACGTCCTGGGCCTGGCCTTCTTCGACTGGCTGAGCGCCGTCGACGAGCTCGCCGACGGCTTCTCCGTGGTCGCGCACCTGGCCGCCGTCGAGGCGCCGGGCGTGCGCCACCTCGCGCTGCGCACCCGGGTGCCGCGCGACGGGGCCGCGCTGCCCAGTGCCGTCGCGGTGTACGCGGGCGCCGCCTGGCACGAGCGCGAGACCCACGAGATGTTCGGCATCGACTTCCCCGGGCACCCCCACCTGGTCACCCTGCTGCTGCCGGACGGCTTCGAGGGGCACCCGCTGCGCAAGGAGTTCGTGCTCGCGGCGCGGGTCGCCAAGGACTGGCCGGGCGCCAAGGAACCGGGCGAGTCGGACCACGGCGGCGGCCCGGCCCGGCGCAAGATGCAGCCGGCCGGTGTGCCGGACCCGAACGAGTGGGGGCCGCTCAAGGGCACCCTGCCGCCGGTCGCCGAGCGGCCGGCGCGCGGTGCGCGGGCGGCGGGCGCTGCGGGGCGGACGCCCCGGGCGGCTGCGGCCGGTGCCGCGGCCGGTGCTTCGGCTGCGGCCGGTGCTGCGGCCGGTGCCGGTGCCGGTGCCGAGGGCGGGCCCGCCGTTCGGGCGGACCGGCCGCGGCGGACGCGGTCGGTGTCCGAGGGGTCGGCGAGTCAGGCGGGTGCCGAGACGCCGGTGGCCGCCGAGGCCCCGGCTGCCCCGGCCGCCGCTCCCGCCGAGGGCGCGCCGCCGGTGCGGGCGGACCGGCCGCGACGGACCCGCTCGGTGTCCGAGGGGTCGGTCAGCCAGGCGCCCACCGAGGCCGCCGGGTCCTCCGAGGCCGCCGGGTCCACCGGGTCCGCCGCCGAATCCGCGGCCGGGCCCAAGGCCCCCGCCCGGCCCCGGTCCTCCGACGCCCCCTGGCACAACCCGGTGCCCGCCCACGACGAGCAGCCGTCGGGCGAGCAGCCGGAGAAGCCGAAGGGGCCGGAGGAGCCGAAGGATCCGAAGGAGCCGAGGGGACCGGAGGCAGCAGGCGACCAGGGCGACCAGGGCGCACAGCGGGACGGGACCTCGGCCGGAGCGGCCGACCAGGACGGAGACGGCGCGTGAACCTGCTCGACACGGTGCTCCGCTGCGTCGCCACCCTCGTCGTCTTCCTGCTCTTCCCGCTGGTCATCGGCCAGACGGAGCACAAGGTCATGGCGCACATGCAGGGCCGGCTCGGCCCGATGTACGCGGGCGGCTTCCACGGCTGGGCGCAGCTCGTCGCCGACGGCGTGAAGTTCGCCCAGAAGGAGGACATCGTCCCGGCCGGGGCGGACCGCCGGATCTTCCAGCTGGCGCCCGCCGTCTCGCTGCTGCCGTACCTGTTCGTGCTGCTGGCGATCCCGGTCGGCCCGAACGGGTTCGTCGGCCAGGCGATCGACGCCGGACTGTTCTTCGTGCTCGCCGTGATGGGCGTCGGAGTGATCGGCAAGCTGATGGCCGGTTGGGCCTCGGCGAACAAGTTCTCGCTGCTCGGCGGTCTGCGGACGGCCGCGCAGCTGATGTCCTACGAGCTGCCGATGGTGCTGGCGGCGGCCTCGGTGGCGATGGCCGCCGGCACGCTGTCGCTGCCCGGGATCCTGGACGCCTGGCAGTGGTACTGGCTGCCCTGGCAGCTCATCGGCGCCTTCGTGTTCTTCACGGCCGGTCTGGCCGAGCTCCAGCGGCCGCCGTTCGACATGCCGGTCGCCGACTCGGAGATCATCTTCGGCGCGTACACCGAGTACACCGGGCTGCGCTTCGCGCTGTTCCTGCTGTCCGAGTACGTGGGCATCCTGGTGGTGTCCGCGCTGACGGCGGTGCTCTTCCTGGGCGGCTGGCACGGGCCCATGGCGGACCAGCTCGGCTGGCTCTGGATGCTGCTCAAGACCTTCGCGCTGGCCTTCGTGGTCATCTGGCTGCGGGTCACCTACCCGCGTCTGCGCGAGGACCAGCTGATGCGCTTCGCCTGGGTGGGGCTGATCCCGCTCGCGCTCGTGCAACTGGCCCTCACCGGCATCATCAAGGTGGCGATCTCATGAGTTTTCCCGGTGTCGGCCTGGCCAAGGGGCTGGCCGTGACGCTGCGGACGATGACCAGGAAGAGCGTCACCGCGCAGTACCCCGACGTCCAGCCGGTGCTGCCGCCGCGTTCGCGCGGTGTCATCGCCCTGCTGGAGGAGAACTGCACGGTGTGCATGCTCTGCGCGCGGGAGTGCCCGGACTGGTGCATCTACATCGACTCCCACAAGGAGACGCTGCCGGCCGCCGAGCCGAACGCCCGGGCCCGTACCCGCAACGTCCTGGACCGCTTCGCCATCGACTTCTCGCTCTGCATGTACTGCGGGATCTGCATCGAGGTGTGCCCCTTCGACGCGCTGTTCTGGTCTCCGGAGTTCGAGTACGCGGAGACGGACATCCTCGAACTGACCCACGAGCGGGAGAAGCTCCGCGAGTGGATGTGGACCGTCCCGGCGCCGCCGGCCCTGGACCCGGGGGCCGAGGAGCCGAAGGAGATCGCCGCCGCGCGCAAGGCCGCCGACAAGCTGGCGGCTGCGGCCACTGCCGCCGCCGCTGCCGAGGCGGCCCCGGAGGAGAAGGGTGACGACGCATGACCGCCGCTGCCACGCTCCTCGCGGCGACCGGCTCGCTGGAGCCGGCCGCCCGTTCGTTCCTGTCCCCGACCGGTCAGGAGATCGTCTTCCTGCTGGTCGGCATCGCGGTGCTCGGCTCGGCCGTCGTCGCCGTCACCACCCGGCAGCTGGTGCACGCCGCGCTCTGGCTGGTGGTCGCGCTCGGCGGGCTGGCGGTGGAGTTCCTGCTGCTCACGGCCGAGTTCATCGCCTGGGTGCAGGTGCTGATCTACCTGGGCTCGGTGGTCGTCCTGGTGCTGTTCGGACTGATGCTCACCAAGGCGCCGATCGGCCGCTCCCCGGACGCCGACTCCAAGAACCGCTGGGTCGCCCTGGTGGTGGCGCTGGCCTCGGCCGGGACGCTCGTCACGCTGGTCGTCGACGCCTTCCGGACCTCCTGGATCGACCTCGGTCAGGGCGGCGGCTCCGCCTCCGTCACCGGGGCCAGCCTGTTCCGCCACTGGGTCCTGCCCTTCGAGGCGCTGTCCGTGCTGCTGCTGGCGGCGCTCGTCGGTGCGATCGTGCTGTCGCGCGGCTCGGGGCGGCGGGTGCCGGCGCCCCGGGCGGGCCGGGTGCGCGCCGGACGGCCGGTCGGGTCCAACGGGACGGTCGCCGCGACCGCGCCGCGCACCGCTCCGGGGGGCGACGCGCCTGGGGCCGGCACGCCGGGGGCTGCCGCTCGGGAGGGCGCCGCTCCGCCCGCGTCCGCTGCGTCGGAGGAGAGCTGATGCACCTCGCCTACCCCGTCGTCCTCGCCGCGCTGCTGTTCAGCGTCGGCGTGTACGGCGTGCTCGCCCGGCGCAACGCCGTCCTGGTGCTGATGTCCGTCGAGCTGATGCTCAACGCCGTCAACCTCAACCTGGTCGCCTTCGACGCCTGGCTGCGCGACTCGCTGCATGCCGGGCAGGCGCTCACCCTGTTCACCATCACCGTCGCCGCCGCCGAGATCGGACTGGGGCTCGCCATCGTCCTGCTGCTGTTCCGGGCCCGGGGCACCGCGGACATCGACCGGGCCACCGCGCTCGGCGACCCGGCCGAGACGCTCCCGGTCGAGGAGGCGCCGAACGGAGCCGAGGCGCTGAAGGGCCAGAACGCCGCATGAACCTCGCCCTGCCCGCCCTCGTCCCCGCACTGCCGGCGCTGGGCGCCGCCGCGACCCTGGCCGCCGGTAGGAAGGCGCCCGGGCTGGCCCGGCCGCTGGCGATCGTCCCGGTCGCCGTCTCGGCCGTGCTCGCCCTGGTCGTCGCCCTCCAGCTCGGCACCGGACAGGCCCTGGACGCCGCCACCCGGCTCACCCCCACCGGCGGACCGGACGTCGCGCTCGCCCTCCACCTGGACGGCTTCAGCTCGCTGATCTCCGTGCTGGTCGGCGTGGTCGCCACCTGCGTCCAGGTCTACTCGACCGCCTACCTCAAGTCGGACCCGCGCTACCCCTCGTACGCGGCGCTGGTCTCGCTGTTCACCGCGGCGATGTTCCTGGTGGTCTACTCGGGCGACCTGATCGTGCTGCTGGTCGGCTGGGAGGTCATGGGCGTCTGCTCGTACTTCCTGATCGGCCACCACTGGGAGACGGCGGACGCCCGCTCGGCCTCGCTCAAGGCCTTCCTGGTCACCAAGCTCGGCGACGTCCCCTTCCTGTTCGGGATCTTCCTGCTCGGCGCGGACGCCGGCAGCTTCCGGATCCCGGACGTGCTGGCGGCCGCGGGCGAGGGACGGCTCGGCCACCCCACGCTGACCGCCCTGCTGCTGCTCGCCGGCGTGGCCGGGAAGAGCGCGCAGTTCCCGCTGCACACCTGGCTCCCGGACGCGATGGCCGGTCCGACGCCGGTCTCCGCGCTGATCCATGCGGCCACCATGGTCGCGGCCGGCATCTACCTGGTCGCCCGGCTGCTGCCGGTGTTCCTGCTGTCGGGCGCGGCGCTGGTCGTGCTCGCGGTGATGGCCGCCGTGACGATGATCGGCTCGGCGCTCTGCGCCCTCGCCCAGGACGACCTGAAACGGGTGCTCGCCTACTCCACCGTCGGCCAGCTCGGTTACATGGCCGGTGCGCTGGCCAGCGGCGACCGCGAGGCCTCGGTGTTCCACCTGGTCAGCCACGGCGCGTTCAAGGCGCTGCTGTTCCTGGCCGCCGGTGTGGTGATCCACGCCGCACACACCAACTCGCTGTCCGCGATGTCCCGGATCCCGGGGCTGCGCAAGCGGGTGCCGGACGCCTACTGGACGATGGGCATCGCGCTGGTCGCCCTGGCCGGGCTGCCGCCGTTCTCCGGCTTCTTCAGCAAGGAGGCGGTGCTGACCGCCGCCGAGCACGCCGCCAAGGGCGAGGCGCTGACCAACGGGCTCGGACCGGCCTCCGCGGTGCCGGAGGCGGCCGGGTGGATCGTGCTGATCTCGGCCGGGCTCACCGCGCTGCTGACCGGCGCGTACGCGACCCGGCTGTTCCTGGTCGCCTTCCACAGCCCGGCCGGCGCCGCGACGGCGGCGCCGGAGGTGCTGCCCGCCGCCGACCGCGCCACCGTGGTGGCCGACCACGAGGCCGACGCGCCGTACTCGCCCGAGCTGGACGAGGCCGACCCGGCCACCGCCGAACCGCCCGCGATGCGCTGGCCGCTCTGGGTGCTGGCCGTGCCGACCATGGGCTTCGGCGTCGCCGGGCTGCGCTCGGACTGGCTGCCCGCGCTCCTGGACGGCGGCTCGCTGCGGCCCACCGGGGTCACCGCGGTGACCGGCACCGGGCTCGCCGTGGTCGGTGTGCTCGCGGCCTACGGGGCCTGGCGCTCGACCACCGCGCGGGCGGCCGCCGGCCGGCCGGCTCCCGCCCCGGTGGGCCGGGTGCCCGAGCAGGCCGGAGCCCCGGCCGTCGAGGTGATCACCGCCGACCCGGGCCGCACCCTGCTCGGCCCGCTGTTCGGCCCGGCCCGGCACGGCTTCGGCGTGGACCGGCTGTACCACGCGCTGTTCGTCCACCCGGTGGCCGCCGCCGCCCAGCTGGTGAGCTTCCTCGACCGCGAGGTCGTGGAGGGCTACGTGCAGGGCAGCGGGATCGGCGCCAACCTGCTCGGCCGGGCCGTCCGGCTCGCGCAGACCGGCAACGCGCAGACCTACCTCAGCGCCCTGCTCGCCGGTGTCGTCCTGCTGGCCGTCCTGGTGGCGGTGTAACCGGTGCCGATCTCCTCCACCTCCGCCGTCCGTACCTCCGCCGTCCGTACCTCCGCCTCCGGCATCTCCGCCGTCCGTACCTCCGCTTCCGATACCTCCGCCTCCCGTACCTCCGCCTTCGGCACCGCCCCTAGGAGCACCCGATGAACGCGGTCCTCATCGCCCTCCTGGTGCTGCCCCTGCTCGGCGCCGCGGCCACCCTGGCCCCGGTGTTCGGACCGGACCGGGCCGTCGCGGACCGGCGGGCGCTGCGGCTGAACACCGTCGTCACCGGCGCGGTGTTCCTGCTCGCCGTCGCCCTCGCGGCCGGCTTCGACCACGACCACCCGGCCCGGATGCAGGCCACCACCGACCTGTCCTGGATCCCCGCCCTGCACGTGCGCTTCCACCTCGGCGTGGACGGCGTCTCGCTGCCGCTGATCGTGCTGACCGCACTGCTCACCTTCCTCTGCGCGCTGTACTCGGAGAAGCGGCTGCCGGGCGGGCAGACCCGGGACGGAGCCCCCGGAGCCCCCGGAGCCCCCGACGAGTCCCGTCCCTCCGCCCAGGCCTTCGTCGGGCTGTTCCTGCTGCTCGAGGTCGGCATGCTCGCCACCTTCGCGGTGCTGGACCTCCTGCTCTTCTTCCTGGCCTTCGAGATCGTGCTGATCCCGATGTACTTCCTGATCGCCCGCTGGGGGAGCGGCGCGAAGGTCCCGGCCGCCAACCGGTTCATCCTGTACACGCTGCTCGGCTCGGCCGTGATGCTGCTCGGCTTCCTGCTGGTCGGCAGCAAGGCCGGCACCTTCGACATGCAGGCCCTGGCCGCCGCGCACGGCAGCGGGCTGAGCCACACCACCCAGGTGATCGCCGCGCTGGCGATCCTGGTCGGGCTCGCGGTCAAGGCCCCCGCCTGGCCGCTGCACAGCTGGCTCCCCGACGCGCACACCGCCGCCCCGACGGTGGGCTCGGTGCTGCTCGCCGGTGTGCTGCTGAAGATGGGTACGTACGGTCTGGTCCGCGTCCTCCTCCCGATCGTGCCGGGCGGCACCGCGACGCTCGCCCCCTACCTGGGCGCCTTCGCGGCCGTCGGCATCGTCTACGGCTCGCTGGCCTGTCTGGCGCTCGCCCGCCCCGGATCCAAGGGCGACCTCAAGCGCCTGATCGCGTACTCCTCCGTCGGTCACATGGGTTTCGTGCTGCTCGGCATCGCCTCCCTCACCCCGGTGGGCGTCAACGGCGCACTGTTCGCCAACATCGCCCACGGTCTGATCACCGGCCTGCTGTTCTTCGTCGTCGGCGCGCTCAAGGACCGCTACGGCACGGCCGACCTCGACACCCTCTCCGGCACCACCGGCGCGGCCCTCTACGGCCGGGCGCCGCGGATCGGCGCGCTGCTCGCCTTCGCCGCCGTCGCCAGCCTCGGCCTGCCCGGCCTGGCCGGCTTCTGGGGCGAGGTGCTCGCGATGTTCGGCGCCTTCCACCCCGCCGACGGCCTGTCACGCCCCGCGTTCGTCACCTACATGGTCCTGGCCGGCCTCGGCACCCTCCTCACCGCCGCGTACCTGCTGATCGTGGTCAAGCGCGTCTGCATGGGCGATCCCCGGCAGCCCGCGCCGGTCGCCGAGCTGGCCGACCTGCGCCCGTACGAGGCCGTCAGCTGGACGCCACTGGCCGCGCTCACCCTGCTCGCCGGCCTCTGGCCCGCGCTCCTGCTCAGCCTGTCCGACCCCGCCGTCAAGCACCTCCTCGGGGGTGGCTGACCGTGCTCGCAGCCCAGACCGCCGCACTCGGACCTCACTCCACGGGGCAGCACACTGTGACCTCCCTCGCCGTAGCCAACCCGGGCAGCCTGATCCAGTCCGTGGACTGGGTGGCGATCGCGCCCCCGCTGATCGCCGCCGTGGCCGCCCTCGCCGTGCTGGTCGCCGACCTGTTCCTGCCCGAACGGCACAAGAAGTGGCTCGGCCGCCTCACCGCCGCCGGACTCGCCCTCGCCCTCATCGCACTCCTTCCCCTGACCGGGGGATCACCCCGGGCGACCTTCTGCCTGCAGAACGTAACAGCGACCACTGACAATCCGGTCCCCGGCGGCTGCTCGTACGTCGCCGACCACTTCGCGCTGGTGTTCCAGCTGATCGCCCTCGGCGGCGCGCTGATCGCGGCGCTGCTGTCGGCACACACCGTCGAGGACGAGCGGCTGCCCCGCGGCGAGTACTGGTTCCTGCTGCTCTCCAGCGCCACCGGCGCCGCCCTGCTGCCGGCCTCCCGCGACCTCGCCACCATGGTGATCGCCCTGGAGGTCGCCTCGCTGCCCGCCTTCGCGCTGGTCGCGCTGCGCCGGGACGGCCGCGGCGCGGAGGCCGCGCTCAAGTTCTTCGTCTCCTCGGTGACCGCGACGGCCGTCATGCTGCTCGGCATCGGCTTCGTCTACGCGGCGAGCGGCAGCCTGCACCTGGGCGCCGTCGCCCAGGGCCTGGAGCACGCGCCCGGCCAGCTCAAGCCGCTGGCCGAGGCGGGGGCGGTGCTGACGCTGGTCGGCTTCGCCTTCAAGGTCGCCGCCGTCCCGTTCCACTTCTGGGTGCCCGACACCTACACCGGTGCGCCGCTGCCGGTGGCGGGCTACCTCTCGGTGGTCGGCAAGGCGGCCGGCCTGTCCGGCCTCGCGCTCGCCACCACCCTCGCCTTCCGCCCGTACGCCCACACCTGGGGCCTGGCGCTCGCCGTGCTCGCCGCCGCCACCATGACGGTCGGCAACGTCGGCGCGCTGCGGCAGCGCTTCGACACCCGGTACAGCGCGGTGCGGCTGCTCGCCTGGTCCTCGGTCGGCCAGGCCGGGTACCTGCTGGTGCCGCTGGCCGCGGCCGGCTACGCGCCCACCGGCGCCGACCCGCTCGGAGCCACCGCCGCCTACGCACTGATCTACGGCGTGGTGAACCTCGGCGCCTTCGCGGTGGTCGCCGCCGTCGGCCGCCGGGCCGGGGCCAGCGTGGACGACTTCCACGGCCTGTTCGCCCGCAACCGCTGGACGGCGCTGGCGCTGGCGTTCTTCCTGCTCTGCCTGGCCGGGCTGCCGCCGGGTGTGATCGGCCTGTTCGGCAAGGTCGTGGTGTTCCGCGCCGCGGTGGACGCCGGGCTGGGCTGGCTGGCCGTGGTCATGGCCGTCAACGTGGTCGTCGCCCTGTACTACTACCTGCTGTGGACGGCCCGGCTGTTCGCCCCGGCGGACGCCGCCCGGGCGGAGACCGAGGGCGGCGCCCCGCGCCGACTGCCCCTCACTCTCGGCGCCACGCTGGGGCTGACCGCCTCGGCGGCCGTCGTGCTCTCGGTCGCGCCGCAGCTGGTCCTCCAGGTGGCCGGCGGCACCCTGTTCTGAGCCTGGGCGAAGTTCTGAGCCCGGGCGAGACCCGGCCGGCGGTGCGGGCCGGCTCGCGGGCGCCTGCGGACCCTGACGAGGGCGCTGCGGGCCGGGCCCCGGGCGCGATCCAGGATCCCGGACGCGGGCCGGCCTCCGCACGCGGCCCGGCTCCCGGCTGCCGGCCGGCTCCCGGGCGGTCGTGCGGACCCCAACCGGGCAAGTGCGGCAGGGCCCGGGCGGGTGTCACGTCGGTCACAAGGGAACAAGGTCCCGTGCCCCACCCGTTGAGCGGGCAAGAGGGACGAGGCAGAAAGGGCTTCCCCACCGCACCACTGGAGGGCCTGACGTGCACAGCCGGCACAACGGACTGAGGACCGCCGTCCTGCTCGGAGGCCTTTCGGCACTGATCCTGGTGATCGGCTCCTTCTTCGGCCGGACCGGCTTCGTGATCGCCCTCCTGGTCGCCCTCGGGACCAACGCGTACGCCTACTGGAACAGCGACAAGCTCGCGCTGCGGGCCATGCGCGCCCGGCCGGTCAGCGAGTTCGAGGCACCCGGGCTGTACCGGATCGTGCGCGAGCTCTCCACCAGCGCCCGCCAGCCGATGCCCCGGCTCTACATCTCCCCGACACCGGCCCCGAACGCCTTCGCCACCGGCCGCAACCCGCGCAACGCGGCGGTCTGCTGCACCGAGGGCATCCTGCAGATCCTGGACGAGCGCGAGCTGCGGGGCGTGCTCGGGCACGAGCTGAGCCACGTCTACAACCGGGACATCCTGATCTCCTCGGTCGCCGGGGCGCTGGCCTCCGTGGTGATGTTCCTGGTGAACTTCGCCTGGCTGATCCCCTTCGGGAGGGACGACGACGAGGACGGCCCCGGGCTGTTCGGGATGCTCGCGATCATGATCCTCGGCCCGCTCGCCGCCGGGCTGATCCAGCTGGCGGTCAGCCGGTCCCGCGAGTACCAGGCCGACGCCGACGGAGCCCGCATCACCGGTGACCCGCTCGCCCTGGCCAGCGCCCTCCGCAAGCTCGACGCCGGCACCCGCCGGCTGCCCCTCCCGCCCGAGCCCCAGCTGCAGACCGCCAGCCACATGATGATCGCCAGCCCGTTCCGCCCGGGCGAGGCCGGCGCCCGGTTGTTCTCCACCCACCCGCCGATGACCGAGCGGATCGCCCGACTGGAGCGGATGGCGGGCTACCGCGGCTGAGGGCCCGGCGGGCGCTCGGGCCCGGCCCGGCGTCACGTGCACGGCACGGCCGGCCGGACAGGGCCTCAGCCCGCGAGTCCCTCGTACGCCGTCCGCAGCCGGTGGACCCCCTCCGCCACCGCCGCCGGGCTGTCGGCGGCGGCGTAGCTGAGGCGCAGGTGGGGGGCCGGGGGCTCGGCGGCGTGGTACGGGCGACCGGGCGTGACCTGGACGCCGCTGCGCACCGCGGCGGCGGCCAGGGCGGTGTCGTCGGTGCCGTCCGGGAAGCGCAGCCAGAGGTGGTAGCCGCCGGGGCGGTGGTCGCCGAGCACGCCGGGGAGCTCGCGGTGGAGCGCGGCGACGGCGGCGGTGCGGCGGTCGCGCAGTTCGGCGCCGAGGGTGCGCAGGTGGCGGGCCCAGGCCGGGTCGGAGACCAGCTCGAGGGTCGCCTCCTGGAGCGGCCGGGGCACGAAGAAGCTGTCCACCACCTGGGTGGCCCGCAGCCGGGCGAGCGCGGGGCCGCGGGCGGTGAGGGCGCCGACCCGCAGGTTGGGGGAGGCGGCCTTGGTCAGGGAGCGCAGGTGCACCACGACGCCGTCCCGGTCGTCGGCGGCCAGCGGGCGCGGCAGGGCCGGAGCGTCCGCGTGGACCAGCAGCCGGGCGAAGTCGTCCTCGACCACGAAGGCGCCGGCCGCCCGGGCGATCCGCAGCACCTCCGTCCGGCGCTCGGGGGAGAGCACCGCGCCGGTCGGGTTCTGGAACAGCGGCTGGCAGACGAACACCCGCGCCCGGGTGGTCTCGAAGGCGTCGGCCAGCAGGTCCGTCCGCACGCCCTCCGCGTCGATCGGGACGGGCACCGGCCGCAGCCCGGCCGCCCGGACCACGGCGAGGATGCCCGAGTACGTCGGCGACTCGACCAGCACCGGGGAGCCGGGCGCGGCCAGCGAACGCATCGCCACGGTCAGGCCGCCCTGCCCGCCGGAGGTGATCAGGACGTCCCCCGCGCCGATCGGCCCGGCCGGGCCGCCGATGTCGCGGGCGAACCAGCCGCGCAGCTCGGTGAGGCCGTCGGTGGGCGGCCGGTCCCAGGCGCCCGGGCGGCGCCCGGCCCGGGCCAGGGCGCCCGCGAGCAGCCGCTCGGGCAGCATCGAGGCGTGCGGGTAGCCGCTGTTGAGGTCGATGACGTCCGGCGGCGGCACCCGGAGGGTGGCGAAGACGGGCGCGGCCAGCAGGTCCCGCGGGTCGCGGTCGGCGCTGAGGGCGATCTGCTGCCAGGAGAGGTCACCCGGCCGCGCGGCCGGGGCCGCCGTGCCCGCCGGGGCCGCGGCGAAGGCCGCCGCCCGGAACACCCCCGCGCCGGGCCGGGAGACCACCAGCCCCTCGGTCACCAGCACGGCGATGGCCCGGGAGACCGTCACCGGGCTGACCTGGTGGCGCTCCACCAGCACCCGGCTGGAGGGCAACTTCCGCCCTTCCGGATAGCGCTCCACCTCCCGCCGCAGACTGTCGGCGAGTTCGGTGACGCTGCTACGCTCGTTCATGACGGCACAAGATAGCGCTACCCTGCCCCGGGCGATAGCACCTCAGCACGGCACCGCCCCCGGCACCGCCCTCGCCGCCCTCGGGGTGGCCTCCTTCTCGCTCAGCTTCCCCGCCACCGCGTGGTCCCTGACCGGCTTCGGCCCGTGGACCTCGACCGGACTGCGCGGCGCCCTGGCCGGCCTGCTGGCCGTGCTCTACCTGCTGGCCACCGCCGCGCCGCTGCCGACCCGCCGCCAGTGGCCCGGTCTGCTGGCCGTCTCCGGCGGCTGCGTGCTCGGCTTCCCGCTGCTGACCACGCTGGCCCTGCGGACCTCCTCGACCGCCCACTCGGCGGTGGTCATCGGCGTCCTGCCGCTGGCCACCGCGGTGGTCGCCGCACTGCGCACCGGGCGCCGGCCGTCCCGGGCGTTCTGGGCGGCGGCGCTGGCCGGGGCGGCGGCCGTGCTCGCCTTCACCCTGCTGCAGAGCCACGGCCGGCCGACCGTCGCCGACCTCTACCTGTTCGTCGGCGTGGTGGTCTGTGCGGCCGGCTACGCGGAGGGCGGCCGGCTCTCCCGGGACATGCCGGGCGCGCGGGTGATCGCCTGGGCGGTGGTGGCCGCGCTGCCCGCGATGGTGCTGACCTCGGCGTTCGGCCTGGCCACCGAGCCGCTGCGGGTGGGGGCGAAGGCGCTGGTCGGGCTGGCGTACATCGCCGCGGTCTCGCAGTTCGGCGGGTTCGTGCTCTGGTACCGGGGGATGGCCGGGATCGGTGTGCCGAGGGCCAGTCAGCTGCAGCTCGCCCAACCGCTGTTGACCCTGGTCTGGTCGGTGCTGCTGCTGGGCGAGGACCTGCCCGCGGCCGCACCGGTCACGGCGGTGGTCGTGCTGGTCTGCATCGCGGTGACCCAACGGGCCCGGGCGTGACGGCCCGGCGGGGCCGCCCCGAACCCTCGTCCGGGAGCCGTTCGGGGCGGCCCCGCTCGCTAGGATGAAGCCGCGCCCCGTCGGTCCGGGCGCGGCATCCGGAGGGAGTGGGCCGCCATGGCAGACGAGGGGCACGCTCCGGCGTCCGGGGAGGCTCCGGCCCGCCGCCGCGGCCAGGGCGAGCTGGAGGCACAGGTCCTGGCGGTGCTCCAGCAGGCGCCCGGCCCGGCCACCGCGGGGTGGGTCCAGGAACGCCTGGACGGTGACCTGGCGTACACCACGGTGATGACCATCCTGTCCCGGCTGCACGCCAAGAACGCCGTCTCCCGGAGCCGTTCCGGCCGCTCCTACCTCTGGCAGGCCTCCGCCGACGCCGCCGGGCTGGCCGCGCTGCGGATGCGCCGGATGCTCGACGGCGAGGCGGACCGCGACGCCGTCCTGGCCAGCTTCGTCAGCGCGCTGCTGCCGCACGACGAGGAGCTCCTGCGGGCGCTGCTGGACGCCGCCTCCGCCGATCCGGCAGCGGCCGACCGCGAGAGCTGACCCGTGGGCCTCTTCGTCTTCCTCCCGCTCGTCCTGCCGCTGACCGCGGTGCCGATCGCCCGGCTCACCGAACAGCACCTGCACCCGCGCGGCGCGACCCGGCTGCTGACCGCGATCAGCGCCGTGATGGCGGTGTGCAGCGTGCTCTGCCTCGGGCTGATCGGTGTCGTCGGCACCGCGCAGATCCCCGGCAACCCGCTGCCGGACAGCTGGTCCGACCCGGAGGTGCGGCAGGCGCTGCCGTACCACGAGACGGTCGGCACGGCGGCGATGTGGCTGCTGGCGGCGGTCGGCCTGGCCTGCGCCCGGACCCTCGGGCGGCACCTGCGGGTCCGCGCCCGGGCCCGGCGGGCGCTGGCCGGGCTGCCCCACGGCCCGGCCGGGGCGGACGACCTCGCGGTGCTGCCGGACGCGAGCCCCTACGCCTACGCGCTGCCCGGCTCGCCCGGGCGCGTGGTGGTCTCCACCGGCATGCTGGACGGCCTGGCCGAGGACGAGCGCGCGGCGCTGCTCGCTCACGAGCGGGCGCACCTGCGCCACCGGCACCACCGCTACCTGCTGGCCACCCAGCTCGCCGGCTGCGTCAACCCCTTCCTGCGGCCGTTGCAGGCCGCGGTGGCGTTCAGCGCCGAGCGCTGGGCGGACGAGGAGTCGGCGCAGGCGGTGGGGGACCGGCGGGTCACCGCGCGGGCGGTCGCCCGGGCCGCGCTGGTCTCGCACACCGTGCCGGCGCCCGGCTTCGCGGCCTTCGCCGCCCCGGCCGCCGCGCCCGGTCCGGTGCCGCGCCGGGTGGCGGCGCTGCTCGGCCCGGTGCCGACGGCCCGCAACTGGCCGCCCGCCAAGACCCCGGCAGGCCTGGCCGCGATGGTCGCCGCGGTCGGTACGGCGGCCTCGGCGCTGTGCGCGCTGAACGCGGCGGTGGCCCTGCTGGTGGTGCTGAAGGCCGTCACCCCGCTCTGAGCCGGCGGCTCAGGCCCCGGACCGTTCGAGGCTCTCCCGGAGCTTGCGGAACTCCCCGGCCAGCGCGTCCAGGGTGTAGTGGGCGTTGAGCCCGCTCGGATTGGGCAGCACCCACACCTCGGTGTCGCCGATGCCCTCCGGCTGGCGTCCGATCACGACCTGCCGCCGGTCGAAGGCCGTCCGGTAGGCGCCGATGCCGAGCACCGCCAGGACCGCCGGCCGCAGCCGCAGCACCCGCTCGACGAGCGCCGCGCCGCCCGTGCGCAGTTCCTCGGCGGTGAGCTCGTCCGCCTTGGCGGTGGTGCGCGGGGCGACGTTGGTGATGCCGAGGCCGAGCGCGAGCAGCTCGCCCTGTTCGTCGGGCCGCAGCCGGCGCTCGGTGAAGCCGGAGAGGTGCAGGGCGGGCCAGAAGCGGTTGCCGGGGCGGGCGAAGTGGTGGCCGGTGGCGCCGGACCACAGGCCCGGGTTGATGCCGCAGAACAGCACCCGCAGGCCCGGTCCGATGACGTCCGGGATGGTGGTGTCCTGGGCGGCCCGCAGTTGCTCGGGAGTGGGCCTCATGGGCGGCCGGGTCGGCTGCTCGGGGGTGCTCCTGGTCGGCGGCCGGGTCGGCTGCTCGGGGGTGGTCCTGGTCGGTGGCTGGTTCGGCGGGGGCTGCGCGTTCACGCGGCCAAGTCTGCCGTGGCCGAGGCCCGCACCGTACGGCGGTCGCGCAGCCACCGCAGCCCGAAGACCGCCACGGCCGCGTACGTCCAGCCGGCGAGGACGTCCACGATGAAGTGCTCGGCGCCGTAGACCAGGGTGAACGCCATCGCGAGCGGATAGGCGACCAGCAGCGCCCGCAGCCAGGGCCGGGCGGTCGGCCAGAAGAAGAACAGCAGCATCGCCGGGTAGGCGGAGTGCAGCGAGGGCATCGCGGCGACGTCGTTGGCGAACTGGCTGCCGTTCTCCAGCAGCGAGTCGGCCTGCGGCAGGCCGAGGGCGGAGATGGTCTCCCAGACCACCCGGTGCAGCGGCGGGAGGTTGCCCTGCTGGGCGACCAGCCACGGCGGGTCGGCCGGGTAGAGCAGGTAGGTCGCGAAGCCGGCGAAGGTGAGCGTGAAGTAGCAGGCGAGCAGCTGCCGGAAGCGGTGGTGGGCGCGCCGCCAGAGCACCGCGAGGAGCACGAAGACCACGAGGAAGTGCGAGAGGTACACGGCCGTCACCGCGTAGTCGTACCAGTGCGGTGAGCCGGGCGTGAGGAGCGCCTGCTGGAGCCGTACCGTCCAGGTCCCGCCGAGTCCGAGCAGTTCGTCGGCGCGCAGCTGGGGCAGCCAGTGCGGGGCCCACGGGGTGTGCGCGCCGTAGCCGCGCAGCAGCGAGTACGCCCAGACCACGGCCATGACCGGCACCCAGTCGCGCAGCACCAGCAGGAAACCGCGCCAGCCGTGCCCGCTGTGCACGGCGGCGGTGAGCAGCGCGCCGATCAGCCAGAGGAACACCACGTCGTTGGCGAAGGCCATGCCCTGGGTGCTGACGAACCAGACGAGGGCGGTCAGGTAGACCGGCCACGCCAGCAGCCGCAGTCTCGCCAGCCCGCCGCGGCGGTGGCGATCGGTCAGGGGGCGCAGTCGCCCGGCCCGCGCCGGTGACGGTGGGGCCGGGCTGAGCAGCTTGGTCATGCTCACCGAAACTAGCAACGGAAACTTGAAGGACCCTGGGTGAACGATGACCGGCTCGTAAGAAAGACCCACGGTTGGGTCAATACGCCCGGTGCCGGCCCTTCGCGAAGATTGTCCGGAGGCGGACGCACGCCCCGCTCCGTCGGCGGGAGCGGGGCGACGGCGGGGAACGGAACCGGGCTCCGGCCGTGACCGGACGCGCACGGGCACCGGTGCGGGCGGGGGCGCGGGCACCGGCGCGGGCACGGAATCATAAATTCCGCGCCCACTGTCAGTGCCGTGGGACACCATGACCAGCATGTCCTATGAACTCCAGGCCCTGATAGGCACGTTGGAGCTGCTGACGGTGGCGGCGGCGGAGGTCCCCGCGGCCCGGGTGGTGCCGTTGGCGCAGGGGCTGGCCCTGATCCCGGTCACCTCCGCCGTGCTGGCCTCGCTCCAGGGTGACGACGCCGTGGCCAAGGCCGGCGGCGGGACGGGCTTCGGGTGGCACTCGGACGGCTTCGAACTGCGGCTCGCCGCCTGGTCGAAGGCCGGGCCGATCGCCTGCGTCGAGGCCGAGTACTCCGGTGGGAGCGGCACCCAGCGCGCCGCCGTCTGGGAGGACGGGCGGGTGGCCCTCGGCCCGCTCACCGGCGGAGGAAACGAGTGGGGCCCCGAAGGCAGTCCGATCTCCCGGGCGCTGCGATGGCTCGGCGCGGACGTCACCGCGGGCCGGGTGGACGAGTTCGACGCGGTCGGACTGGCCGCGCACCGCAGCACGGGAGACTGGGCCGAGGCCTGAGGGCGTGCCACCGGACGACGCGCCACCGGACGGCGTACGTGCGGTGGCTGTGGGTGAGCGCGCGGCCGCACGGTGTGAAGCAGGAGACCTCCTGATCCGCACCGAGAGGAAGCAGTACCATGCGTGCCACCCGGATGGGCCCCGCACTGACCGCAGCGATCGCGCTGGCCATGATCGCGACAGCATCCGCCGGCGCCGCAGGCGTCGCGGCAGCGGTCCCACGTACCCCCGCCCCCGTCGTTCCCTCCGCGCCGAACACCCTGCCGGTCGCCCTTCCCGGCGTCCTCCCGGTCGCCGTCCCGGCGCTGCCGAGCACCCTCCCGGCGGCCGACCCCTCCCTCCCGACCGTCCCGACCGTCCCGACCCTCCCCGACCTCCCGGCCCTGCCCAGCACCCCCGCCGTCCCCACGGTCCCCGCCGGTCAGGACCCGACCGCGGCCCTCGGAGCGGTCGACGACCTCGTCAAGCTGATCACCGACCTGCTGTCGACGCTGACCTCGGCGCTCCCCGACTCCGGCGTCATCCAGCAGCTGATCGCCAGCCTGGAGGCCATCCTCCAGGGCCTGCTCGGCCAGCTGTCCACCTCGTCGTCCGCGACCACGCCGACCGCGCCCCAGGCTCCCGGCGCCACGAACACGACCGCGACCACGACCAAGTCCGCGGACCCGGCCGCCGTCGCGAACCTCCGGCAGCAGCTCGAGGCCCTGCGCGCCCAGGCGCAGGCCCTGGCCGCCGCCCACCCCCGCCCCGCCGCCGGCCGAACCCCGCACCGCTCCCCGTCTCGTCGCCACCGACCTGGACGGCACCCTGCTCTGCACCGGCGGCACCGTCAGCGAACGCACCGCCGCGGC
>NZ_JBEPAK010000133.1:0-20056 GCF_040298565.1 Kitasatospora sp. NPDC001539
ACACCTCCACCAGTGAGACCTACGGCACCGCGCAGACCGTGCCGATCACCGAGGACCACCCGATCAACACCCAGTCCCCGTACGCCGCCTCCAAGCCTGGTGGGTGCGGGGCCGGCCCGTGCTCAGCCCCCGGTTGCGACGCGCGGCGCGTTCAGCCCTGCCGCGGCGAGCGGGGTGCTCAGCCCCGGTTGCGGCGAGCGGCGGGCTCAGCCCTGCTGCGGCCGGCGACGGCGCAGGCCGAGCAGCAGCAGGACGACCGCCGTCAGCACCGCAGCCGTCCGCAGCACCCCCGGCGCCATCGACCAGCTGAACTCCCCCAGCGGCGAGCCCGTTCGGGCGGCCCCGCCGCTCTCCTTGGCGTGCTGCATGGTGAACAGGGTGGACGCGCTCATGGTGATCAGCGGGATCCCGAGGATCACGAACTTGCGCGTCATGTCCGAGATCTGCCGGGTCAGGTAGCCGAGCCCCCAACCCGCCAGCATCGCCGGGAAGAAGCCGGACACGGCGCCGCCGACGAGCAGCCCGCAGGAGAGCACGATCAGCGGGGACGGCCTGCGGGCGCCCTTGGCCGGGCCGGGCCCGGCGGCGGGGGCGGCCTTGGCCCCGGCCCTGGCCTTCCGCTGCTTCCCCGGCTTCGTCGCGGCCGGCTCGACCGGCGCCGCCTCCTCCTCCACCCGCTGCTCGGGGACCGGCTTCGGCGCGGGCTGCGGGGTGTCCGAGAAGTCGAGCATCGTCATCGTCCACGGGCTCGAACTCTGCACCATGGGCGGCGGGATGACCCCCGAACCGGTCTCGGGCCCGGCGACGCCCGGCAGGTCCAGCGACACGTTCGGGATGCCGCCGGACGCGGCCGGAGCCGCCGACGGGCCGTAGACGCTGTCCTCCGCCGGACCTCCGCGCACGCCCGCGCCCTCCGCGCCGTCACCCGCCGGCCCGGCCGCCCCCGGGGAACCCGACGCCGGCGCCGACCCGGAGGAACCGGGCGCCCCCGGACCAGGCACCCCCGGACCCGACGCCCCCGCCCGCTCGCTCCACGGCCCGCTCTTGCGCCACCACTCGCCGTCCGTCATCACCGACACCCCGCCTCGCCCGGCCCGCCCACTGGGAGCGCGGCCGCCCACCGAACCGCCCTCGGCCGTGACGCTACCCACCGGGCCCCGCCCGCGCGAGTCCCGCCACGAAGACCCCGGCCCGCCGCTCCCCCGCCGGAAGCACCCGCCGCCGCAGGGGGCCCGGCCGTCCGCCCGCGCGACTAACCTAGGTCGAATGACCACACAGCAGGGCCCTCGACGCCAGGGCAGGTCCGCCACCGGCCCCCGCACCCTCGCCGAGGAGCTGCGCGCCCGTCCCGACGACGCGCTGGCCGCCCTGCTCCGCTCCCGCCCCGACCTCCTGAACCCCGTCCCCGGCGACCTCACCCAGCTGTCCGCCCGGCTGTCCTCGCGGGCCTCCGCGCTGCGCGCCCTGGAGCGGCTGGACCGCTTCACCCTCCAGGTCGCCGAGGCCCTCGCCACCGCCCCCGACGGCACCGGTCTGGCCACCGTACGGACGCTGCTGACCGGCCCCGCCAAGGTCAAGCCGCACCCCGGCGCCACCCCGCTCACCCCCGCCGACCGGTCCGCCGTCGCCGCCGAGCTGCCCCGAGCGATCGCCACCCTGCGCGACCGCGCGCTGCTCTGGGGCCCGGACAACGGCCTGCGGCTGGTCCTCGCGGTGCGCGAGGCGCTCGCCCCGACCGCCGCCAACCCCGGCCGCACCGGCCTCGGCCCGACGTTCGCCGAGGCCACCGCGGGCATGTCCCCGGCCCGGCTGCAACAGCTGCTCGCCTCGGCCGGCCAGCCCCCCACCCCGGACCCGGTCACCGCCGTCGCCGCCCTGACCTCCCTGCTCAGCGACCGCGCCCGCTGCACCGCCCTGCTCGCCACCGCCCCCGAGCCCGCGCTGCGCCTGCTGGAGCGGCTGGTCTGGGGACCGCCCACCGGCACCGTCCCGGACGCCACCCGCCCCGTCACCGCCGAGGACGCGCAGAGCCCCGTCGAGTGGCTGCTCGCCCGTGGCCTGCTGCTGCCCACCAGCCCCGGCAGCGTCGTGCTGCCCCGCGAGCTGGCCCTGCACCTGCGCGGCGGCCGCACCCACCGCACCGTCGAACCCCTCCAGCCCGAGCCCGCGCCCGCCGCCGCCCCGCGCGATCCCCAGGTCGTGGACGGCGCCGCAGCCGGCCAGGCGCACACCGCGGTCAAGACCGTCGAGGAACTCCTGGACGCCTGGGGCCTCAACCCGCCGCCCACCCTGCGGGCCGGCGGCCTCGGCGTACGGGACCTCAAGCGCACCGCCCAGACCCTCGGGACCACCGAGCAGCAGGCCGCCTTCTGGCTCGAACTCGCTTACACCGCAGGCCTGCTGGCCCCCGACGGCGAGGTCGACGAGTGCTGGGCGCCGACCCCGGCGTACGACGGCTGGCTGCAACTGGACACCGCCGAACGCTGGGCCGTCCTGGCCACCGCCTGGCTCGGCGCCACCCGCGTGCCCGCCCTCACCGGCACCCCGGACGGCAAGGGCAAGCCGCGCGCCGCCCTCGGCCCCGAACTGGACCGCACCCTCGCCCCGTCCGTCCGCCGCGCCACCCTCGCCCTGCTCGCCGAACTGCCGCCCGGCACCGCCGCCACCGCCGAGGAACTGCTGCCCGCCCTGCGCTGGCAGCGCCCGCTGCGCGGCGGCCCGACCGGCCCGGACGGCCGCGAGCTGCGCGACGACCTCACCGCCTGGACCCTCGCCGAGGCGGAACTGCTCGGCATCACCGGCCGCGGCGCCCTCGCCGCGCCCGCCCGCGCCCTGCTCACCGCCGAGTCCGACCCGGCCGAGGTGCTCGCCCCGCTGCTGCCGCAGCCGCTGGACCACGTGATCCTCCAGCCGGACCTCACCGCGATCGCCCCCGGCCCGCTGCTCACCCCGCTCGCCCAGGCGCTCGCGCTGTGCGCCGACATCGAGTCCAAGGGCGGCGCCACCGTCTACCGGTTCACCCCGGCCTCCGTCCGCCGCGCCCTGGACGCCGGCCGCACCGCCGCCGACCTCCAGGCCTTCCTGGCGCAGCACAGCCGCACGCCCGTCCCGCAGCCGCTCGGCTACCTGATCGAGGACGTCGCCCGCCGGCACGGCATCCTGCGCGTCGGCGCCGCCTCCTCCTACCTGCGCTGCGACGACCCCTCGCTGCTCGGCGAGGTGCTCGCCGAGCGCCGCGCCGCCGACCTGCGGCTCCGGCTGCTCGCCCCCACCGTCCTGGCCTCCCAGGCCGCCCCGGACGTCCTGCTCGCCACCCTGCGCGCGATGGGTTACGCCCCGGCCGCCGAATCCGCGGAGGGCGACGTGCTGATCACCCGCCCGGACACCCACCGCACCCCGCCCCGGACGGCGCCCACGCCCGTCCCCGACGGCCCGCCCGCCCCGGACGACACCCTGCTCGCCGCCGCGATCAAGGCCATCCGGGCCGGTGACCGCGCCGCGACCGCCTCCCGCCGCGAGGCCGCCCCGGACCCGCGCCGGCTGCCCCGCACCGCGGCCGCCGAGACCCTGGCCGCCCTGCAGACCGCCGTCCTGCTCGGCGAGCGGATGTGGATCGGCTACCTCAACGCCGAGGGCATCGCCAGCCAGCGCATCATCGACCCGGTCAAGGTCGAAGGCGGCTTCGTCACCGCCTTCGACCACCACGCCGACGAACTGCGCACCTTCGCCCTCCACCGCATCACGGGCGTCGCCGAACTCGACGAGTGACGGCCGCCGGGGCGGCGGACGGCCAACGGCGGAACGACCAACGGCGGAACGGCCAACAGCGGGACGGCCAACGGCGGGACGGCCAACGGCGGGGGGCGGCTGACGGCCGGGGCGTCAGTGCCCCTTCGACTCCTTCATCTTCTCGGCGATCGCCTTGTCCGCCAGGCTGCCGATCTGCCCCTGGCCGACCGGCAGTCCACCCCCGGTGACGGTGTCCGCGAGCAGGAAGCCCGGCGCCGCGAGCAGGCCGCCGGGGCCCTCGCCGATGCCCGCGAGGGCGTGCGCGGAGCCGGCCGAGGCGGCGGTGGCGGCGAAGGCCGAGCCCATCAGGGCGAGGGCGGTGAGAACACGCTTCGACTTGTTCATGCCCAGCCCAACGACTGAGGGCCCCGCCGGTCACCCGGCACCCCGCAGGGCCGGGGCCGACCGCGGCCGAGCGCGACGAGACCCCCTTACGCACCCGCGCGACGAGCCCGCCCGCGCACCCCTCACGACGACCCGCCCGCGTACCCCGCGCGATGAGCGACACTGGAGGGTCTGCGTCATCCAGCCTGTCAGCCAGTGGAGGGCTCCCCCGCGTGAACGACGGACCGCTCATCGTCCAGAGCGACAAAACTCTTCTCCTGGAGATCGACCACCCCAAGGCCGCCGACTGCCGCCGCGCCATCGCGCCGTTCGCCGAACTGGAGCGCGCACCCGAGCACGTGCATACGTACCGGGTGACCCCGCTCGGGCTGTGGAACGCGCGCGCGGCCGGCCACGACGCCGAGCAGGTGGTGGACGCCCTGGTGACGTACTCCCGCTACCCGGTGCCGCACGCGCTGCTGGTGGACGTGGCGGACACCATGGGCCGGTACGGCCGGCTCCAGCTGGTCAAGCACCCGACGCACGGGCTGGTCCTGACCACCACCGACCGGCCGGTGCTGGAGGAGGTGCTGCGCTCCAAGAAGATCGTGCCGCTGGTCGGGGCCCGGGTCGACCCGGACACCGTGGTGGTGCACCCCTCCGAACGCGGCCAGATCAAGCAGGTGCTGCTCAAACTCGGCTGGCCCGCCGAGGACTTCGCCGGCTACGTGGACGGCGAGGCGCACCCGATCCACCTCGAGGAGGACGGCTGGCAGCTGCGCCCGTACCAGGCGCAGGCCGTCGAGGGCTTCTGGCACGGCGGCTCGGGCGTCGTCGTGCTGCCCTGCGGCGCCGGGAAGACGCTGGTCGGCGCCGCCGCGATGGCGCACGCCAAGTCGACCACGCTGATCCTGGTGACCAACACCGTCTCGGCCCGCCAGTGGAAGCACGAACTGGTCAAGCGCACCTCGCTCACCGAGGACGAGATCGGCGAGTACAGCGGCACCCGGAAGGAGATCCGCCCGGTCACCATCGCCACCTACCAGGTGATGACCACCAAGCGGAAGGGCGTCTACGCGCACCTGGAGCTGTTCGACGCCCGCAACTGGGGCCTGGTGGTCTACGACGAGGTCCACCTGCTGCCCGCCCCCGTGTTCAAGTTCACCGCCGACCTCCAGGCCCGCCGCCGGCTCGGCCTGACCGCCACGCTGGTGCGCGAGGACGGCCGCGAGGGCGACGTGTTCAGCCTGATCGGGCCCAAGCGCTTCGACGCCCCGTGGAAGGAGATCGAGGCCCAGGGCTACATCGCGCCCGCCGACTGCTGCGAGGTGCGGGTCACCCTGACCGACTCCGAGCGGCTGGCCTACGCCACCGCCGAGCCCGAGGAGCGCTACCGCTTCTGCGCGACCACGGCGACCAAGCGGCGGGTGGTGGAGGCGCTGGTCAAGAAGCACGAGAAGGACCAGACGCTGATCATCGGCCAGTACATCGACCAGTTGGACGAGCTCGGCGAGGTCCTGGACGCCCCCGTGATCAAGGGCGAGACCAGCAACACCCAGCGGGAGAAGCTCTTCGACGCGTTCCGCAACAAGGAGATCAGCGTCCTGGTGGTGTCCAAGGTCGCGAACTTCTCGATCGACCTGCCGGAGGCCACCGTGGCCATCCAGGTCTCCGGGACCTTCGGCTCCCGCCAGGAGGAGGCCCAGCGCCTGGGCCGCGTCCTGCGCCCCAAGGCGGACGGGCACGCGGCGCACTTCTACTCGGTGGTCGCCCGGGACACCGTGGACCAGGACTTCGCCGCCCACCGGCAGCGCTTCCTGGCCGAGCAGGGCTACGCGTACCGCATCGTCGACGCCGACGACGTGCTGTAACCGCCGGGACGCTCAGTAACGGACACCGTCGCGCCCGAGGAAGATCACCCGCGCGGCGGTGTCCAGGGCGATGCCCAGGTTGCGGACGGCCGTGCTCAGCGGGTTGCGGTGGCGGCCCTGGACGGCGGTGGCACCGGCCGGGCCCGTACGGGGGGTGCTGTTCTTTCTGCTCATGTCTTCAACGGTAGGCACCCGACCGGCCCGGGGCATCACTCCAAAGGCCGCATCCGCCGCGGCGCCGGTCGTCCTCCAGGTGTACGGCGACCCCTGAGACCTGCGGGGCTGGAACCCCGAGACCGACGGGTCTAAGATCGTCCGCCTGCCCCCTCCCGAACCGTGGTACCTGGCGGTGTTCCGCAGGCAGCCGGGGGAGGCGCCGACCGCACGGCAACCGGTCGGCCGTACCCACCGTGAGCTCCATCGATCCGCTGCGCCCGCGTCCGGGGCAGCCGGGAAGGTTCGCTGTGCCCGCCACCCCCACCACCGACCCCCTCCAGCGCGAACGCGACCACCTGGCCGCGTCCCGCGCCGCACTGCGCGCGATGCGCGAGGACGTCCAGTCGCTGGACCTGCGCGACGTGACCGGCACCTGGGTGTCCGCCGTCGTGCTCCAGAACCAGATCGAGGCCAGGATCGCCGCCCTGGCCGACCTCGCCGACACCCCGCTGTTCTTCGGCCGCCTCGACTACCTCCACCCGATCAGCGAGGAACTGAGCGGAACGGGAGGTGCCGCGCGAAGCGCGCCGAGGAAGGGTGGCGGTGGGCGACGGGCGGGAGGAGGGGAGAGCTTCTACATCGGCCGCCGCCACGTCCACGACGCCGACGGCGACCCGATGGTGATCGACTGGCGCGCACCCGTCTCCCAGCCGTTCTACCGGGCCAGCCGCACCGACCCGATGGACGTCGAGCGCCGCCGCCGCTTCGGCTACACCGGCGGCGAACTCACCGCCTACGAGGACGAGCACCTCACCGACCCGGCCGAGACGGACACCGCCTCCGCGCTGCTCGCCGCCGAGATCGAGAAGCCCCGCGTCGGCCCGATGCGCGACATCGTCGCCACCATCCAGCCCGAGCAGGACGAGATCGTCCGCGCCGACGTCACGGGCACCATCTGCGTCCAGGGGGCGCCCGGCACCGGCAAGACGGCCGTCGGCCTGCACCGCGTCGCCTACCTGCTGTACGCGCACCGCGAGCGCCTGGCCCGCACCGGCACCCTGGTGATCGGCCCGAACAACGCCTTCCTCTCCTACATCGAGCAGGTGCTCCCGGCCCTCGGCGAGCTGGACGTCGCCCAGGCCACCGTGCAGCAGCTGGTCGCCCACGTCGAGGTCCGGGGCGAGGACTCCCCGGAGGCGGCCCGGCTGAAGGGCGACGCCCGGATGGCCGAGGTGCTGCGCCGGGCGGTGCGCGCGGGGATCACCCTGCCGACCGAGCCCTGCGTGGTGGTCCGGGGCTCCCGCCGCTGGCGCGTCCCCGCGTACGAACTGGTCGAGATCATCGAGGAGTTGAAGGGCCGCGAGATCCGCTACGGCGCCGCCCGGGACGCCCTGCCACAGCGCATCGCGCATGCCGTGTTGCTGAAGATGGAGCAGTCCGGGGAGGCCCCGGACGACCGGGTGCAGGACGCGGTGGCCCGCAACAGCGCCGTCAAGGCCGTGGTCAAGGAGTGCTGGCCGGCCGTCGACCCGGCCAAGCTGGTGCTGCGGCTGCTGTCCGAGCCGGAGTTCCTCGCCGAGTGCGCCGAGGGCGTGCTCACCCCCGAGGAGCAGCGGGCCGTGCTGTGGCCCAAGCCCGGCCGCTCGGTGAGAACCGCCCGCTGGACGCCGGCCGACGCCGTCCTGGTGGACGAGGCGGCGGACCTGGTGCAGCGCACGCCCTCGCTCGGGCACGTGGTGCTGGACGAGGCCCAGGACCTCTCCCCGATGCAGTACCGCGCCGTCGGCCGCCGCTGCAGCACCGGCTCGGCGACCGTCCTCGGCGACCTCGCCCAGGGCACCACGCCCTGGGCGACGGCGAGTTGGCCGGAGGCGCTGCGCCACCTGGGCAAGCCGGACGCGCACGTCGAGGAGCTGACCAAGGGCTTCCGGGTGCCCGAGGAGGTCATCGCCTACGCGTCCCGGCTGCTCCCGGCGATCGCCCCGGGCCTGGCCCCGGCCGGCTCGGTCCGCCAGGCGCCCGGCTCCCTGGCGGTCCGGCGGGTCGACGGGCCGGAGGCGGTGGAGGCGGTCGTCGCGGCCTGCCGGGAGGCGCTGAAGAACGAGGGCTCGACCGGCCTGATCGCCGCCGACGCCAGGATCCCGCTGCTCGCCCGGGCGTTGGCGGACGCCGGGCTGGCGCACCTGACGCCCGGCACCGAGACCAGCGCCGACTCCCGGCTGACCCTCGTCCCGGCCTCGCTGGCCAAGGGTCTGGAGTACGACTACGTGGTGCTGGACGAGCCGGCCGCGGTGGTCGCCGGCGAGCCGGACGAGCGGACCGGCCTGCGCCGGCTGTACGTGGCGCTGACCCGTGCCGTCTCCGGGCTCACGGTGCTGCACACCGAGCCGCTGCCCGAGCAGCTCCGCTGAACCGCGCCCGTGGACGGCGAAGGGGCCGCGCCCGCGGAGGGCGAAAGGGCCGCGCCCGCGGAGGGCGAAAGGGCCGCGCCCGCGGAGCACGACGGGGCCGGTCCCGCGCACGGGGCCGGCCCCTTCCGACGCCCACTCAGGCGTCGATCAGCGCCCGCCACTCGGCGACCTTGGCCGCGTCCACCGGCGTCCGCCAGCCGTCGACCCGGACCGCGCCGCCGACGTGGAAGGCGTCGAAGCCCTCCGCCCGCAGTCCCGGCACGTGCTCGGCCCGCAGGCCGCCGCCGATCAGGATCCGCTGGGTGTACCCGGGCTCGCCCGCGCGGGCCAGCTCGGCCGCCAGCACCTCGCGGCCGGCGTCGACGCCGGCGGCCGCGCCGGAGGTGAGGAAGGTGTCCAGCCCGGGCAGGGCGCCGACGGCGGCGCGCAGGGCGGCCCGGTCGGCACTGTGGTCGATCGCCCGGTGGAAGGTCCAGCAGCAGCCGGCGATCGCCCCGGCGACGGCCGCGGTGGCGGCCAGGTCGACCGCGCCGTCGGCGTCGAGGAACCCGAGGACGAACTCCTCGGCCCCCTCGGCCCGCAGGGCGGCGGCCCGGGCGCACAGCTCGTCCAGGTCGCCCGGGGCGAAGCCGTCCCGGATCCGCAGCATGACGCGCAGCGGCAGGGCGACGGCGGAACGGATCCGGCCGAAGTCCTCGACGGACGGGGTGAGGCCGTCGGCGGCCATGTCGGTGACCAGTTCGAGCCGGTCGGCGCCGCCCGACTCGGCAGCCGTGGCGTCCTGGGGCGTCAGCGCGATGACTTCGAAAATTGGTCTAGACATATCGCACACCCTGCCACATCCGACCGCCCCCGGCGAGACCGCCACCCCGCCGAGCCCCGCCTCAGGCGGCCTGCCGCCCGCGCGGCCCGGCCATCCCCTTCGGGCGGCCCAGCAGCGCCAGCGCGACCGCCGCCGCCACCGTCAGCACCGCCATCGGCAGCAGCCGCCAGGCCCCGCCCTCCTGCTGCCACAGCGCCTGGAGGTTGACGCACACCGCCCACGGCAGCGCCACCAGCCCCGGCACGGCCACCAGGTACCAGCCGCGCACCGCCGACAGCGCCATCACCAGGGGCACCGCGATCATCAGCGCACGCCACTGCGGGTCCAGCTGGTGGAAGCTGGTGTAGACGTTGTCCGTGAGTGCTGCGACCGGGGTGATCACCGCCGCGGCCAGCGCCAGGCCCCGCTCCCGCCAGGTCGGCACCGGCAGGGCGTCCTTCGGCGCGGCCAGCAGCAGCAGCGCCCAGAACACGAACGGCCCGCTCCACTCGAAGACGGCGAGGAAGATCCAGAGCGGCTGGACGACCTGCGGCTCGCTCACCGCTCGCACCAGGTCCGCCACCGCCGCCAGCGCCGCCACCACGGCCAGCAGCTTCGCCGCCGTCCACCGCCCCAGCATCGCCACGACGGCGGACAGCACCGCAGCGCCGCACATCACCCAGTAGGGCAGGGAGTACAGCAGCGAAGCGCGCGACAGACCGAGGGTCAGGTAGGTCAGCAGCGCATGGCCCGCCGCCAGTCCTCCGGCGGCCCCGACCACCAGCGGGGCGGCCAGCGCCGCCAGCCGGCCGCCCCCGGAGGAGGAGGTCAGCCCGGTCCGCATCCGCAGCCCGTAGGCGCCCAGGTCGAACAGCTCCCGGACCTTGGCCACCGGTCCGGCCCCCGCCGTGGTGTCGGCGAAGACGTCGGCCAGCTCCTCGCCCCGCTCGCGCCGGTAGCGGACGGGGTAGAGCGCCAGTGCGGTCCGGACGGCGACGGTCCCGTTCATGCTCATGCGAAGGCCCCCCTGACCCTCGGAGTGACGGCGGTGACCGAGACGGACAGCCGCCGCTCGGCCTCGGTGGCCACGGCCCGCAGCCGCTCCGCCTCGGCGGCCAGCGCGCCCCGACCGGTATCGGTCAGCGCGTAGGTGCGACGGGCGCGGCCGTCCACGACCTCCTCGGCGGCGACCTCGATCAGGCCCTGGCCGAGCAGCCGGTCGAGCGCCCCGTAGAGCGTGCCGGTGCGCATCTTGACCCGGCCGTCCGAGATCGCGGAGATCTCCTGGATGAGCGCGTAGCCGTGCCTCGGGGCGTCGGCCAGCGCGGTGAGCAGAAGCAGCGTGGGCTCCTGCATGGAGCGTTCTGTCATGCGTCTACATATATCGCTGACCGGCACATCCCGTCCACCGGAACCAGCCGACACAATGGGCCGCATGCCCACCGCGACCGAGGACCTGCTCACCGCCTGGACCGCCCTGCTGCACCGCTGCGGCGCCGCCGACGACCCCGAACCGTACGGCCGCGAGCTGCTGCGCCGCTGGTCGGAGCCGCAGCGGCGCTACCACACCCCCGAGCACCTGCGCGCCGTCCTGCGGCACGTCGACGAGCTCGCCGGGCACGCCGCCGACCCGGACACCGTCCGGCTCGCCGCCTGGTTCCACGACGCCGTCTACCGGCCGGACCGCACCGAGAACGAGGAGCGCAGTGCCGCCCTGGCCGTCCGCGCGCTGACCGCCGTCGGCCTGCCCCCCGAGCGGGTCGCCGAGGTCGAGCGGCTCGTCCTGCTCACCGTCACCCACGACCCCGCCCCGGGCGACCGCGACGGCGAGGTGCTCTGCGACGCGGACCTCGCCGTCCTCGGCGGCTCCCCCGAGGCGTACGCGGCCTACGCGGCCGCCGTCCGCCAGGAGTACGGCTTCGTCCCGGAGCCGGACTTCCGCGCCGGCCGGGCCGCCGTCCTGCGCGCCCTCCTGGCGCTCCCGGCGCTCTACCGCACCCCCGCCGCCGCCGAACGCCTCACCGCGGCCGCCCGCGCCAACCTCACCGCCGAGCTGGCGGACCTCGGCGGCGGCCGGGCCGGACCGGGGCCGGTCCGGCCCTAAACGAGCTCCCCCACCGGCGCCACCACCACGCCCCGCTTGCCGCACACCCAGTGCGGCTCCGGCCCCAGCTCCGGCTCCACGCCCAGCGCGTGCGGGTCCCCGTCGGCCGCGCAGTCGGCGCACAGCGGCCACCGCCCGTAGGCCTCCAGCAGGGCGTCCTGGACGTCCTGGGCGATCAGCCCGAGGACGTACTCGGTGCCGTCCGGCCACTGCTCCAGCCACCAGCGGCGGTGGGTGACGGCGTCCTCCACCAGCGAGACGACGGCGGCGTCCGCCACGTCCCGCGCGGTGAGGTCGGCCAGGATCAGTGCCCGCGCGTTGTGCAGGGCGGTCTCGATGTCGTCGGAAGCCATCCGTCCATCCTCTCCCGCCGGCGCCCGAACGCGGAAACGCCGCGTGGGCGGCCCCCCTGAGGGAGCCGCCCACGCGGACGGGAGTCAACCGATCCGATCGGAGCGATCAGGATCAGAAGTCCATGTCACCGCCCGGCATGCCGCCGCCGGCGGCCGCAGCGGCCTTCTCCGGCTTGTCGGCGATGACGGCCTCGGTGGTGAGGAACAGCGCCGCGATGGAGGCGGCGTTCTGCAGCGCGGAGCGGGTGACCTTGGCCGGGTCGATGATGCCCTCGGCGACCAGGTCGACGTACTCGTTGGTGGCGGCGTTCAGGCCGTGACCGGCGGGGAGGTTGCGCACCTTCTCCACCACGACGCCGCCCTCGAGGCCGGCGTTGGTCGCGATCTGCTTGATCGGGGCCTCCAGCGCGACCTTGACGATGTTGGCACCGGTGGCCTCGTCGCCCTCCAGCTCCAGCTTCTCGAAGGCGACACCGGCCTGCAGCAGGGCGACGCCACCACCGGCGACGATGCCCTCCTCGACGGCGGCCTTCGCGTTGCGGACGGCGTCCTCGATGCGGTGCTTGCGCTCCTTGAGCTCCACCTCGGTGGCCGCGCCGGCCTTGATGACGGCCACGCCGCCGGCCAGCTTGGCGAGGCGCTCCTGGAGCTTCTCGCGGTCGTAGTCCGAGTCGCTGTTCTCGATCTCGGCGCGGATCTGGTTCACGCGACCGGCGACCTGCTCGCTGTCGCCGCCACCGTCGACGATGGTCGTCTCGTCCTTGGTGATGACCACCTTGCGGGCGGTGCCCAGCAGGTCGAGACCGGCGTTCTCCAGCTTGAGGCCGACCTCCTCGGAGATCACGGTGCCGCCGGTGAGGATGGCGATGTCGCCGAGCATGGCCTTGCGGCGGTCGCCGAAGCCCGGGGCCTTGACGGCGACGGACTTGAAGGTGCCGCGGATCTTGTTCACGACCAGGGTCGACAGGGCCTCGCCCTCGACGTCCTCGGCGATGATGACGAGCGGCTTGCCGCTCTGCATGACCTTCTCCAGCAGCGGGAGCAGGTCCTTGACCGAACCGATCTTGGAGTTGGCGATGAGGATGTACGGGTCCTCGAAGGTCGCCTCCATGCGCTCCAGGTCGGTGGCGAAGTAGGCGGAGATGTAGCCCTTGTCGAAGCGCATGCCCTCGGTGAGCTCGAGCTCCAGGCCGAAGGTGTTGCTCTCCTCGACGGTGATGACGCCTTCCTTGCCGACCTTGTCCATGGCCTCGGCGATCAGCTCGCCGATCTGGGTGTCGGCGGCGGAGATGGAGGCGGTGGAGGCGATCTGCTCCTTGGTCTCCACGTCCTTGGCCTGGGCCAGCAGCTGGTCCGAGACGGCGGCGACGGCCTTCTCGATGCCGCGCTTCAGAGCCATCGGGTTGGCGCCGGCGGCGACGTTGCGCAGACCCTCGCGAACCAGGGCCTGGGCGAGCACGGTGGCGGTGGTGGTGCCGTCACCCGCGACGTCGTCCGTCTTCTTGGCGACCTCCTTGACGAGCTCCGCACCGATCTTCTCGTACGGGTCCTCGAGCTCGATCTCCTTGGCGATGGAGACACCGTCGTTGGTGATCGTGGGGGCGCCCCACTTCTTCTCCAGAACGACGTTGCGACCCTTGGGGCCGAGCGTGACCTTCACTGCGTCGGCGAGCTGGTTCATGCCACGCTCAAGGCCGCGGCGAGCTTCCTCATCAAAGGCGATGATCTTGGCCATCTGAAGTGGTCCTCCGGGACACGGTCGACTGCTCGGACCAAGGGGTGCCCGCGACGGACGGCCCTGGTGTGCGGGGGTCCATTCCCCTACCGCTCCCGGGGGCCTCACCGACCCGGTCCGCTGTCACTCTCACGCTGTGAGTGCTAACGCCAATGATTAGCACTCCAGGTGGTCGAGTGCAAGCCCAATCGGCGACCCGCGAGCCGCCGCGGGAGCCGCCGGGAAACGCGAACGGGCCCGTACGACGCACGTCGTACGGGCCCGCCGAGAAGCGAGGGTTCCACCAGCAGTGGGCCGCGCCGAGCTCCTGGAGCGGAAGGGGGTCAGACCGCGCGGACCATGTCCGCCTGCGGGCCCTTCTGTCCCTGGGAGATCTCGAACTCGACCCGCTGGCCCTCCTCGAGGGTGCGGTAGCCGTCCATCTGGATCGCGCTGTAGTGGACGAAGACGTCCGCACCACCGTCGACCGCGATGAAGCCGTAGCCCTTCTCCGCGTTGAACCACTTGACGGTGCCCTGAGCCATTCCGAACTCCCCTAGTGCTGTGCTGGCCCTTCACGCGCCCGCAGGTCGCGGGCCCGGGTCTGGTTGGAGGCCGGCCCGGGGAACCCCCCCTGGGCGCAGCCGTGCACGCCGCAATCCCCGCGCGGAACGCCGAACGGCTTCCGGTGAGCGGGCGATTGCGTCGACCGCGGCTGAATGTATCCGGATCGACGCCCTCTGCAACAGGGCCAGCCGCCGGGAATTCACGGGACCCGTCAAGAGACAAGGCCGAACAAACCGGGAGGAAATCGGCATTTCACGCCGGACATAGCGGACGAATTACCCAAATCCGTGCAGGAATTCTGACATCTGCCTGACATGTTTCACGGCCGGGGGCACGAGCCGGTCTCAACGTCCGGACGGCCTCGGGCCGAGCGGCGTGCGAGCCGAAAGGGGAGCCTTGTTCCCAGCCGAGCCACACTCTACTCCCACCCGACCCGGAATATTCCCGCCGAAATACCGACGGCCGCCCGCACCGACGGAGAGCCGAATTCCGTGGTGCGGGCGGCCGGAGAAGCGGACGCGGGGCTCAGCAGCCGCCGGCCACCGCCGGAATGATCGAGATGCCGGCGCCGTCCTTGATCTCGGTCTCCAGGCCGTCCGCGAAGCGGACGTCGTCGTCGTTCACGTACACGTTGACGAATCGGCGCAGCTTTCCGGTGTCGTCCAGGATGCGGGCGGAGATGCCCGCGTGGTTCTTCTCCAGGTCCGCGATGACCTCGGCCAGGGTGGCCCCCTCGGCGGTCACCTCGGCCGCGCCGCCGGTGTAGGTGCGCAGGATGGTGGGGATGCGGACGTTGGCGCTCATGGCTCTCCTAGCGGGGTGGGGTCGGGTCAGGCGGACGCGAGACCGGCGGAGCGGAAGGACTCCAGCGTCGGGCGGATCACGGCGGTCATCCCGGCGTCGGAGACGGCGTCCAGCGTCTTCAGGCCGTCGCCGGTGTTGATCGCGACGGTCTCCTTGGCCGGGTCCAGCTGACCGGTCTCGACCAGCTTCTTCAGCACGCCGACGGTCACCCCGCCCGCGGTCTCGGCGAAGATGCCCTCGGTCCTGGCCAGCAGCCGGATCGCCGCCACGACCTCCGCGTCGGTGACGTCCTCGACCGCGCCGCCGGTGCGGCGGGCGATGTCCAGCACGTACGGGCCGTCCGCCGGGTTGCCGATCGCCAGCGACTTGGCGATGGTGTCCGGCTTCACCGGCTTGATCACGTCCCGGCCCGCCTTGAACGCGGCGGACACCGGCGAGCAGCCCTCGGCCTGGGCCCCGAAGATCCGGTACGGCCGGTCCTCCACCAGGCCGAGCCTGATCAGCTCCTGCAGCCCCTTGTCGATCTTCGTCAGCTGCGAACCGGAGGCGATCGGGATGACGATCTGCTCCGGCAGCCGCCAGCCGAGCTGCTCGCAGATCTCGTACGCCAGCGTCTTGGAACCCTCGCCGTAGTACGGGCGCAGGTTGACGTTCACGAAGCCCCAGCCCTCGCCGGCCGGGTCCCCGATCAGCTCGGAGCAGAAGCGGTTCACGTCGTCGTAGGTGCCCTCGATGCCGACCAGCTCGCCGCCGTACACCCCGGCCATCACGACCTTGCCCTGCTCCAGGTCGTGCGGGATGAACACGCAGGAGCGGAACCCGGCCCGGGCCGCCGCCGCGCCCACCGCACCGGCCAGGTTGCCGGTCGAGGAGCAGGACAGCGTGGTGTAGCCGAACGCCCGCGCCGCCTCGATGGCGCAGGCCACCACCCGGTCCTTGAACGAGTGGGTGGGGTTCCCGGAGTCGTCCTTGACGTGCAGCGGCGCGGTGAACCCGAGCTCCCGCCCCAGGTTGTCCGCCTTCACCAGCGGGGTCCACCCAGGGTTCAGGTTCGGCTTGGAGGCCACGTCGGCCGGCACCGGCAGCAGCGGCGCGTACCGCCAGATCGACGCCGGACCGGCCTCGATCCGCTTGCGCAGCTCCTCGGCGCGCTCGTCGCCGAACTCGTAGGCGATCTCCAGCGGCCCGAAGCACTCCGCGCAGGCGAAGCTCGGACCGAGCGGGCACCGGGCGCCGCACTCCCGACAGGACAGGGCGGCGGCGGGGCCGAGGTCGACGGTGGGGGATCCCGCCGGCCGGGCGCCGGGGGAGGGTGCGACGGTGTCGATAGCCATGATGGCGGAGGCCTCTCTCCTCATCTTCCCCGTGACGCGGTCGCGCCACAGGCCGGAATTGGCACCTGTCCCGCCGGGGCCTGTGAACGACAGCCGAGCGAGAAGGTTGCCGGGACGTCAACGGGCCGTTCCCTCAGTCCCTCTGGATGAGCTTGTGAAGTTGTGGTTCAGCGGCGACCCCGGCGTGCGGAGGTCCGGCAGCTGTACGAAGACTGTATCCGAAGGCGTCGATCCCGAACGGGACCGTCCGCCACGCGAGATGGCCCGTCCAAACCGCCCCCTCGAGGAGACCGACCGTGCCCGCCGAACCGACCCCCGCACTCCTCCCGCAGGCGGCGTCCTGGCTGCGCCGCCGCTCGTGGAGCGCGGCCGACCGGCCGGTGCACACCCTGCTGGAGGCCAAGCGGCGCACCGGGCAGACCGTCAGCGTGGTCCTGCCCGCCCTCGACGAGGAGGCCACCGTCGGCGACATCGTCCGCACCGTCCGCCGCGAACTGATGGACCGCCTCCCCCTGGTCGACGAACTGGTCGTCCTCGACTCCGGCTCCACCGACGCCACCGCCGCCACCGCCGCCGCGGCCGGCGCCCGGGTGGAACACCGGGACGCCATCCTGCCCCGGCTGCCCGCCGTCCCCGGCAAGGGCGAGGTGCTCTGGCGCTCGCTGCTGGTCACCCACGGCGACATCGTCTGCTTCGTCGACGCCGACCTGCGCGAGTTCGACCCGGCCCTGGTCTACGGCACCGTCGGGCCCCTGCTGACCGACGGGAACATCCAGCTGGTCAAGGCGATGTACGACCGCCCCTTCGAGGTCACCGGCGCGGCCGCGGGCGACCCCGACGCGGTCGTCCCGACCGGCGGCGGCCGGGTCACCGAACTCGTCGCCCGCCCCCTGCTCAACCTCCACTGGCCGGAACTCGCCGGTTTCGTCCAGCCGCTCGGCGGCGAGTACGCGGCCCGCCGCTCGCTGCTGGAACGGCTCCCCTTCCCCACCGGCTACGGCGTCGAACTCGGCCTCCTCGTCGACGCCCTGGAACTGGCCGGGCTGGACGCCCTGGCCCAGGTCGACGTCGGCGTCCGCCACCACCGCCACCAGGACGGCCAGGCCCTCGGCCGGATGGCCGCCACCATCTACCGCACCGCCCTGGAACGCCTCGACCGCACCCACCGCCTCAAGGCCTCGGCCGACTTGGTCCACCCCCACCTCACCCAGTTCACCCGCGACCCGGAGACCCGCGCCTTCATCGCGCACACCCACCCCGTCACCGCCCTCGAGCGCCCCCCGATGCACACCGTCACCGAATACGCCACCCGCCACTGAGGGGTTTGCCACCCCGGACCCCCGGCAACATCCCAACCATGGGCGATCTCACGACCGAACGTTCGAGTGCCACCGGCACCGCTCCCGTCCTGGTGGCATCCAACCGGGGGCCGGTGTCGTTCAGTACCGCCGACGACGGCACCCTGACGCTGCGCCGGGGCGGCGGGGGCCTGGTCTCCGGCCTGTCCGCGATCGACGACCCCGACGCCGTCTGGGTCTGTGCGGCCCTCAACGACGCCGACCGCCGAGCCGCGGCCGGCGCCCCCGACGGCCGTCTCGACCGCGCCGGCCACGACGTCGGCGGCCAGGCCGTACGGATGCTGGACATAGACCCGCAGACCTTCGCCCACGCCTACAACGGCATCGCCAACTCCACGCTCTGGTTCGTCCACCACCTGCTGTACGCGACCCCGACCGCGCCCTCCTTCGACACCGACTTCCGCACCGAGTGGGCCGCCTACCAGGCCTACAACACCGCCTTCGCCGAGGCCCTGGCCGCCGAGGCCGCCCCGGGCGCCGCGGTCCTCGTCCAGGACTACCACCTCTCGCTCGTCCCGGGCCTGCTCCGCGAGCTCCGCCCCGACCTGCGGATCGGCCACTTCTCCCACACCCCGTGGGCCCCGCCGGAGTACTACCGGCTGCTGCCCGACGACGTCGCCCGCGCCGTCCTCACCGGCATCCTCGGCGCCGACCGGGCCGGCTTCCTCACCGAACGCTGGGCGCGCGCCTTCGCCGCCTGCTGCGAGGACCTCCTCGGCGCCACCGTCGACCCCGGGGCGCTCACCGTCACCCTCCCCCAGCCTTCGGCCGGGGGGACCCCCAGCGGCCGCACCACCCGCCTGGGCGTGCACGCCCTCGGCGCCGACGCCGACTTCCTCCGCGAGCGCTCCCACCGCCCCGACGTGGACGAGCGCCTCGCCGCCCTGCGCGCCGCCGTCGGCGACCGCCGCACCATCGTCCGGGTCGACCGCACCGAACTCAGCAAGAACATCGTCCGCGGCCTCCAGGCCTACCGGCACCTGCTGCGCACCCGCCCCGAGTGGCACGACCGGGTGGTGCACATCGCCTTCGCGTACCCCTCCCGCACCGACCTCGCCGAGTACCGCAGCTACACGGCCGCCGTCCAGGAGCTCGCCGAGGCCATCAACGCCGAGTTCGCCACCCCCACCTGGCAGCCGCTGATGCTGCACGTCGACGACGACTTCCCGCGCTCCCTCGCCGCCTACCGGCTGGCCGACGTCGCGCTGGTCAACCCCATCCGCGACGGCATGAACCTGGTCGCCAAGGAGGTCCCGGTCGTCTCCGACAACGGCTGCGCCCTCGTGCTGTCCCGCGAGGCCGGCGCCCACGCCGAACTCCGGGAGGACGCCCTCGTCGTCAACCCGTACGACGTGGTCGCCACCGCGGAGGCCCTGCACGCCGGCCTCACCATGAGCCCGGACGAGCGCGCCGACCGCACCAAGCGCCTCGCCGCGGCGGCCACCGCGCTCCCCCCGCAGCAGTGGTTCCTGGACCAGCTCAACGCCCTCTGAGCGACTCCCCCAGAGCCGCCAGCAGCTCCACCACACCCTCGGGGCCGTCGACCACCACGTCCGCCCGGTCGGCGAGCTCGCGCACCGGAGCGTCCCCCACCGCTCCGGCGCACACCAGCAGCCCAGCCGTCCCCTGCCCGCGCAGCTTCTCGACCGCCGAGAAGGCCGCCACGTCCCCCAGGTCGTCGCCCGCGTACAGCACCGCCCGCGCCCCGCGTTCCTGGAGGAACGCGGTCAGCGCGGCACCCTTGTCGACCCCCGGCGGCCGCAGCTCCAACACCAGCCGGCCGGGCTCCACCACCAGCCCGTACTCGGCGGCCAACTCCCCGACCGGCGCGCGCAGCAGCTCCAGCGCCTCCTCCGGCGCCGCCGTGCGCCGGGTGTGCACGGCCACCGAGCGCCCCTTGTCCTCCACCCAGGTGCCCTCGGGCGCCCCCACCCGCTCCAAGGTCCCGGGCAGCGCCGCCCGCACCCCCGCGACCCCGGGGTGCACCTCCGGCGCCGTCACCACGCCGTCCTCCCACCGCTCGGCGCCGTAGTGCCCCAGCACCACCAGGCCCGGCACCGCGTCGAACCCCCCGTACTCCGCCGCCACCCCGGCCGGCCGACCCGTCACCACCACGAGGCCCCCCACCACGGGCGCCAGCCCCCGCAGCGCCCCCACCACCCCGGGATGCGCCCTGGCCCGCGCGGGATCCGCCACGATCGGCGCCAAGGTCCCGTCGAAGTCCAACGCGACCACCGCCTCCAGCGGCGTCCCCAGAATCACCCGCAGCCCGTCCCGCCCGGCCTCGGTCGCCGGCACAACCATCTCTTCAAGACCCATACCGACCCCCATACCCGCTACCCCCCACCACAAGCCGCAGGCGCGCGGGCCGGTGCCGGATCGCCGAGGCCGTGGGCCAGTTCTCCGACACCCTGCTGGTGGAGATCGAGGTCGACCGCGGCAAGCCCTTCGCGGCCCGCGCCCAGGCGC